>JAGQUI010000021.1 GCA_020438595.1 Propionibacteriaceae bacterium
GCTGGAACTGCGGCAGGGCGTCTGCCAGGACTTCGCCCACCTCGCGGTCGGCTGCCTGCGGTCGGTGGGGTTGCCGACCCGGTACGTCAGCGGCTACCTGGAGACGGCGCCCGCGCCGGGGACCGACAAGCTGGAGGGCGCGGACGCGACCCACGCGTGGGCGTCCGTGCTCACCCCGCGGGGCGACTGGCTCGACCTCGACCCGACCAACGACCACTTCGCGGACTCCCGCTACATCGTCACCGCCTGGGGACGGGACTTCTCCGACGTCTCCCCCCTGCGCGGCGTGGTCTTCACCGAGGCGGCCACGTCCGACCTCGTCGTCGAAGTGGACGTCGACCCGCTGCCCATGGACGCCTGACCAGCACCCGCTGAGGTCCGTCCCTTCCCGTTCACGGGGACTTCACGGGGACGGTTCCCTTCCGGTTCGCGGGGACGGTTCCATTCCGGTTCGCGGGGACGGTTCCATTCCGGTTCGCGAGAACCGTCCCCAATCCGGTTCGCAAGAACCGTCCCCAATCCGGTTCACGGTTCCAATCCGGTTCGCGAGAACCGTCCCCAATCCGGCTCAGGGGGCCCGGCCGCGTGGGCGTGGGGTACCGCTATCACGGCGCGTCCTCGATGGGTGCACCCGGAACGGTGTTTTGATCGACTCGACCGGCGCCACCACCGGTCCACCCGAGGAGCGCGCATGAACGCAGCCGCAATTCCCGAGCCTGCGCCCGACGACGCGGTCTGGACCGTCAACCGGGACGGCTTCGACCCCGGCCGGATCGGCCAGCGCGAAACGATCTTCACGATCGGCAACGGCAACCTCAGCCTGCGCGGCAGCTTCGAGGAGGGCCACCCGCGGGAGACCGCCGCGTCCTTCATGCACCGGGTCTGGGACGACATGCCCGGGCACGCCACCGAACTGGCGAACCTGCCCCGGTGGTGGGGGCTGGACATCTGGGTCGCCGACCAGCGGGTCCGTCCCGAGGAGGCCTCCGGCAGCCGGCGGACGCTCGACCTGCGCACCGGGCTGCTGCACCGCGAGTACGAGTGGCCGCTCGGCTCCGGCGCCGAACTGCGCGTGGTGCACGAACGCTTCACCAGCCTGGTCGAGCCCTACGGCGCGATGCTGCGCACCCGCCTCGAGGTCACCCGGGGCGAGGTCGAGGTGCGGGTCCGGGTGAGCGCGAGTATGCACGTGGAGAACACCGGCCGGTTGCACTGGCGCCTGGTCGGGCAGTCGGTGGGCGAGGACGGCATCTCGCTCGTCGCGGTCACCCGGGCCACCGGCATCCCGGTCGCGGTCGTGGTGCGTCCGCAGCTGTCGGTCAACGCGGAGCTGGTCCCCGGCGACGCCGACGGGCAGCCCTCGCTCGACTACCGGCTGCGACTGCACGCCGGAACGCCGGTGGAGTTCGTCCGCAGCGTCGCGGTCGTCCCCGCGATCGACACCACCGTGCCGCTCAACGTGGCCATCGAGGTCGCCGACCGGCTGGACGCGCAGGGCTGGGCCGGCGCACTGGCCGCGTCCAGCCGGGCGTGGGCGCAGGTGTGGGCCGAGTGCGACGTCGAGATCGACGGGGACGCCGAGGCCCAATTGGCCGTCCGGTTCAGCCTGTTCCAACTGATCAGTGCCGCGCCCCGGTTCACCGAGGACGCCAGCATCGGCGCGAAGACCCTGTCCGGCTACGGCTACCGGCACCACGTGTTCTGGGACACCGAGTCGTTCATGCTCCCGTTCTTCACCTTCACCCAGCCCGACATCGCCCGCAACATGCTCGCCTACCGGTGCCAGCGGCTCGCCGGGGCCCGCGCGAAGGCCGTCGAAGGCGGCTACGCGGGCGCGCAGTTCCCCTGGGAGAGCGCGGCGACGGGGGTCGAGGTCACGCCGGCCTGGATCGAGGACCTGATCGATCCGCGCAAGCGGATGCGGGTGTGGTCCGCCGACCTGGAGGTGCACATCACGGCCGACATCGCGTTCGCAGTGATGCAGTACTGGGAGGCGACCGGCGACCACGCGTTCCTCGGCGAGCAGGGCGCGGAGTTGATCGTGGAAGGGGCGCGCTTCTGGGCGTCCCGGGTGGCCGGCGACGCGGACGGCAGATACCACCTGCGCGACGTGGTGGGCCCGGACGAGTACCACGAGCACGTCGACGACAACGCCTACACGAACCTGATGGCGGCCTGGCACCTGCGCACCGCCGGCCTGGTGCTCGGGTGGCTGGAGCGGACCGCCCCGACCGCTGCCGAGCGCCTGGTCGCGCGGCTGGGGCTCGCCAAGGGGGAGCGCGCGTACTGGGCCGAGGTCGCGACCGGGCTGGCCAGGCCGCGCGAGGTGAACGGGGTGATGGAGCAGTTCGCCGGTTACTTCGACCTGGCCGACGTCGACTATGCGAAGCTGCGCAACCCGTCCCGGACCCTGTCCATGCAGGTGCTGCACGGCGCCGAGGGCGTCCAGCGGACCCGCACGGTGAAGCAGCCCGACGTGCTGATGCTGGCCTTCCAGCTGCCCGAGCTGTTCACGGCCGAGTCGCTGGCGGACAACCACCACTACTACGACACCCGGACCGACCACGAGCACGGCTCGAGTCTGGGGCCCGCCGTGAGCGCGGCGATCGCGGCCCGGGCCGGTGACCCGGGCAGGGCGTACGCGCACTTCCTGAGCGCGGCCCGCACGGATCTGGAGGACGTGCGCGGCAATGCGTCCGACGGTATCCACGGCGCGACCGCGGGCGGCCTGTGGCAGGCGATCGTGTTCGGGTTCGCCGGCCTCCGGCTGACCAGGGACGGCTGGACTGTCGACCCGCACCTGCCGGAGGACTGGACGCGGCTGAAGTTCACCTTCCGCCATCGCGGCTCCCGACAGGTCGTCGAACTCACCAACGAGTAGCCGTCCCGGCCGGCCGAACCGTCCCCCTCCCGCACAGGGGACGGTTCCTTTCCGGTTCACATGGTCTGTCCCCATTCCGGTTCACATGGTCTGTCCCCATTCCGGTTCGCGGGGACGGTTCCTTTCTGGTTCAAGCCTCCGACAAGGGAGAACGGGTGAACCGGAATGGAACCGTCCCCGCGAACAGAAAGGAACCGTCCCCGCGACCGGAAAGGAACCGTCCCCGAACCTCGGGCCCCGAACCTCGCGGGCGGAATCAGAGGCCGAGTCCGTAGACCTGGCTGAAGCCCGTGTCGAGGTCGGTCAGGCGGACGCTGACGATGCCGTTGACGTCGATCCGGTAGGACTCCTCGACCATCGGGCCGTGATCCCAGCGCTCCACGGGCACGGCGTCGAGCACATAGCGGCCCTGCAACGCCGGGTCGAACGGGAACCGCACCTCGGCGAAGGGCGCGAGGTCACCACGCGGCTCGCCGTCCGCGTCCACCCCGGCGTACTCGACGAACCGGAACCAGCCCACGTTGTGCGCGGCCCGGTAGCGCCTGGTGACGATGAGCTCGCCGTGGCCGGGCAGTGCGGTGTTGCGATCGACGAGCTGGTCGAAGCCCACCGCGCGCCCCGCGTCCAACTCCCGGAAGACCCCGAACCCGCGCCACAGCCGGTCGGTCAGGGCGTACCCGGACGCCGGGTCGGCCGCGATCGCCAGCCCGATCGCCGTGGACGCCGCAGGGTACGGCGAGCGGTGCACCCGCCGCCCGAACCGTTCCCGCAGCAGTCGCGGCACCAACGGCAGGCCGCTGCCGCCGCCGACCAGGTAGATCCCGGCCACCTGCCCGCCGATGGTGTCCACCTCGTCGTCCAGGTCGGTGACGAGCGGCGCCATCGCGTCCAGGCTCGCCTGTACCAGACCGGTCGCGGCGGCGTAGAAGTCGTCGACGGCGATCGTCGCCGGCCGCCCGCCGGCCTCGACGCCGATCCGCTTCGACTGCGGACTGAGCCGCTCCTTCGCCTCCCGGCACTCCTCCAGGAGCCGACGCTGCTCGGCCTCGTCCAGCTCGGGACGCCCGGCCGCCTCCCGCGCCAGTCCGGCCAGCACCTGGTCGAAGTCGTCCCCGCCGAGCCGGTTCACGCCCACCGAGCCGACCACGTCGTGGCGGACACCGGCAACCTCGACCAGGGACGCATCGAAGGTGCCGCCCCCGAGGTCGTACACCAGCACCTGGTTCCGCCGCGAGTTGAGTGTGCGGCCCTGGCGGTGGGTGTACTCGAATCCCGCCGCCGACGGCTCGTTGACCAGCCCGGACACCTCGAAACCTGCCTGCCGGAACGCCTCAAGGGTGATGAATCGCTGCGCCCCCAGGGCGTGTGCGGGCACCGAGACCACCGTCGTGCGGGCCTTCGCGGCGAGGAACTCCGGACCGATGTTCGACGCGTCGCCGAGCGCGGTGCGCAGCGCGGAGAGGAAGCCGGTCAGCACCGACAGCAGCGGGAACGTCGCGTCCCCGACCCGCACCGGGGTGTCCGCGCCGACCGACGGCTCGCCGAGCAGCCGCTTCACCGAACGCAGGTAGTCCGCGCCACCGCGCGCTGCGGCCAGGGCCTCGAAGCCGTAGACGAGGCGGGTGCCCTGCAGCGCGACCAGGGAGGGGAAGTACTCGTGGCTGTCGCCCTCGGTGTCGACGAAGTCGACCACCGGGTAGTTGCCCCGGTCCGCATGGGCGACGATGGTGCGAGTGGTTCCGAAGTCGACGCCGAGTTGCATGACCGCAACCTAACCCGACTGGAGTCCTCCCCGGTACCGCGCCCGCGCTCCGGGAGGCGCCGCCGGCCGACTCGCCCGAGCCCACGTGAACCCACGCGGTCCCACACGTAACAATCTGGTGCTTTTCCGGCGGGGCGGCCGGCGGAGGTGGAGGATGGATCGCATGGTTCCGGTGATCGGGGGTTCGGACGCGCCGTGCCGTGTCTGCCACCAGGTCCACCGCAGCCTGAACCGCGTCCTCGGCACTTCCGCACCCGACGCGTGGCTGTCGGTCAGCGAGGGGGAGCGGCTGGAGGCCGAACTCACCCCGGACGTCTGCATCCTCCCCCACCAGGGCGTGACCAGGCACTTCATCCGCGGGCACATCCAGTTGCCCGTCGTCGACCCCGAGCCGGACGTGTTCGTCTGGTCGGTGTGGGTGGAGGTGGACGAGGACTCCATGGCCACCATCGCCCGCACCTGGAGCGATCCGAACCGGGCGGCGAACGCCCCGTTGACCGGTCGGCTGGCCACCGAGTTGCCCTACGAGCAGCCCACCCGCGGCCTGCAGATCACCATCTACACCCGGGACCCGGGCATGACGCCGCTGCTGATGCTCTCCTCGGGTTCGGGCCACACCCTCGCCGCCGAACAGCGCAACGGGGTCTCGCTGCACCGGGTCGCGGAGTTCTCCGAGCTCGTCCAGCGTTGACCAGGGCATGAGCGACTTCTTCCAGATCTTCAACCCCGGACTGCGGCACACGCGCGAGCAGCAGGACCTCGAGAAGATGCTCGTCGTCGAGGCCGACAAGGGTGGCACCGGGCCGAAGCCGCTCGACCTCGACTCCGGGTCGGTGGTGCTGCGGATGCCGTCGGGTGCCTATCCTGAGCCGATGCAGACCCCGCAGGCACCCGAGCCCGACGACAAGGACTGGACGTTCGTGCTGGATCGTCCCTGCCCCGAGTGCGGCTACCTCGCCGCGGACGTGGACGCGCACGACCTGCCCGCCCTGGTGCGGGATGCCGCGGCACCGTGGGCGGAGGTCCTGGCCCGGCCGGACGCGACCGCCCGACCCGCGCCGCAGGTGTGGTCGCCGCTGGAGTACGGCTGCCACGTGCGCGACGTGCTGCGCATCTTCACCGCCCGCAACCGGCTGATCCGCGCCGAGGAGAACCCGCTGTTCCCCAACTGGGACCAGGACGAGACCGCGATCGCCGAGCGCTACTGGGAGCAGGATCCGGCGACGGTCGCCGCGGAGATCGCCGCGGCCGGCGAGGAGAACGCTGCGGCCTGGTCCGACGTCGCGGAGCCCGAGTGGAGGCGTCCCGGCACCCGCAGCAACGGCTCGGAGTTCACCCTGGACACGCTCGGCCGCTACATGCTGCACGACCTCGTCCACCACCTGCACGACGTCGGCGCGTAGGGCCCGTCGGCCGGTCGAGTCCCCGCCCGCTGCACGGGGACGGTTCTTGTTTCGGTTCAAGGGGACGGTTCTGGTTTCGGTTCGCGGGGACGGTTCCTTTCCGGTTCAAGGAACCGTCCCCATTCCGGTTCAGAGATCCGTCCCCATTCCGGTTCACTGTTGCTCGGTCGCTTGTCAGCGCCTGAACGGAAGAAGAACCGTCCCCGCGAACCGGAAGGAACCGTCCCCGCGAACCGGAAGGAACCGTCCCCGCGAACCGGAAGGAACCGTCCCCGCGAACGGGAAAGGAACCGTCCCCGCGAACCAACGCGTGGATGCTCAGTCGTCGACGGTGGCCTCGTCGAGGGCTGCCTCGGTGAGCGTTCGGCCGAGGGCGATCAGTTCCTCGGCGCGGTGGAAGTCCATCGCCTTCGCGGCGTCCCCGGGGACGGTGACGAGCACGTCCGGCGGCAGGGTGGCCAGGCGGAACCGGGTGATCAGCGAGCCCATCGTGTCCAGCGACATCGACGTCACGTCCGTGATCCCCAGACCGGGCGGGGGCGGCTCGAACGCGGGCGCCGCGGGCGCGTCGGCCTCGTGCCCGTTCCGGGAGAACCGGGCCAGGATGGACGCCACGAAGTCGTTCTCCCAGACCCCCGCCGCGCCCTTGACGAAGCGGTCCAGCCACTCGTTCGGCGGGCGTTGCTCCGAGGACTCCCTGGTCGGCGTGGTGTCTCGGTGCGGGCTCCTCGCCCCGCCCAGCGCCACCGCCAGGGTGAAGTCCGCGTCGGCCCCGATCACCGGGTCCATCGGGACGGGGTTGAGCACGCCCCCGTCCACCAGCAGCCGCCCGTTCACCATGATCGGCGTGATCAGGCCCGGGATCGACACCGAGGCCCGGATCGCCACGTCCAGCGGCCCGGAGGTGAACCACACCTCGCGGCGGGCGCCGATGTCGGTGGCCACCGCCGTGTAGGGGATCGGCAGGTCCTCGATCAGCGCCCCGTCCAGGATCTCGCTCATCCGGGCCAGCACCCGCTCGAGCCGGATCGCCCCGGGCCCGGACAGCGTCGGGTCGAGCAGCCGCAGCACGTCCCGCTGGGACAGCCCGGTGACCCAGTCGGTGTACGTGTCGAGCTTCTCCGCGGCGTACAGCCCGCCCACCAGCGCGCCCATCGAACTGCCCGCGACAGCGACGATCTCGTGGCCGCGCTCGACCAGCACCTGGATCGCGCCGATGTGGGCGTAGCCGCGCGCTCCGCCGGAGCCGAGGACGAGGGCCACCCGCTTGCCTGTCATGCGTCCATTATCCGCACCGGAGAACCGCGGCACCGCCGGGTATCGTGCATCGCATGACCCAGCCGCAGCAGCCCGTCGCCTACGGCTGCTACCGCCATCCCGATCGCCCCACCTACATCCGCTGCCAGCGGTGCGGACGCCCGATCTGCGGCGACTGCATGATCAGTGCGGCGGTCGGCTTCCAGTGCCCCGACTGCGTGTCGGAGTTCGCGAAGCAGACCCGGCAGCACGAGGGCCCCTACGGCGGGACGCGCAGCGCCAACCCGCGCCTGACCACCATCGTGCTGATCGCCATCAATGTGGCGGTGTGGGCGCTGATCCTGGTTGTGGGCGACGCGCTCACCGGCCTGCTCTCGCTCCAGCCGGGTGGCATCTGCCTGAGCGCGACCGACCCGACCCGGTGGTACCCGGACGCCACCACGGCGGCCCGTTGCGTGCTCGCGGGCGGGGCGTGGCAGGCCGGCGTCGCCAGTGGCGCCTGGTGGCAGGTGCTCACGTCCGCCTTCACCCACGTCGCGCCGATGCACCTCGGCATGAACATGATCTCGCTGTGGTTCCTCGGCCCGCCGATGGAGGCCGCCCTCGGCCGCGCCCGGTTCCTCGCGGTCTACCTGCTCTCGGCGCTGACCGCCTCGGCTGCGGTGATGTGGTTCGCCGAGTCGACCACCCAGACGCTCGGCGCCTCCGGTGCGGTGTTCGGCCTGATCGGGTCGCTGGTCGTGGTCGGGCTGAAGGTCAAGGCCGACCTGCGGATCGCGTTCATCTGGCTCGGGATCAACCTCGCCTTCACGTTCCTCAATCCCGGGATCTCCTGGCAGGGCCACATCGGCGGCCTGGTCGGCGGCCTGGCGGCCACCGCGATCATCGTCTACGCGCCCCGAAAGGACCGCGGCCGCATCCAGTGGGCCGGGCTGGCCGGCCTCGCGGTGCTCACGATCATCGCCATCGTGGTTCGGGCTGCCCAGCTCGGCTGATCGCGTCCGGCTCGGCCGGGAGTGCGTCCCGCGTTCCCGGGGCGCGGTCGGCGAGCGTCCGGCGCAGGGACGCCAGCGCGCGGTGCTGCAGCAGCTTCACCGAGCCCTCGCTCTTGCCCATGATCCCGGCCGTCTCGTGCAGCGAGAACTGCTGCACGACCCGCAGCACCAGCACCATCCGCTGGTCGACGGTGAGCGTGCCGAGCACCTCGTCGACCGAGGACCGCTGCAGCAGGTCCTCGTCGGCGGGGCCGGCCACGCGCAGCGGGACGTGGGTGTTGGTCGGGTCGGCCATCGGCACGCTGGGACGGCGGCTCGCGCTGCGCCACGCGTCCACGAGCCGGCTGCGGGCGACGGTGAACGACCAGGCGCGGAAGGCCGCCTCGTCGCCGGAGAAGCCGGCCAGGCCGCGGACGAGGTGCACGAAGGTCTCCCCCAGGCAGTCCTCGGGATCCGGGCAGCCCTGGCTGCGCAGGAAGCTGAGCAGGTGCGGCGCCAGATCCCGGTAGAGCTCCGCCCACGCCCAATCGGCCCCATCGGTGGCAGCCGAAAGGACCTGATCAAAGCGAGATCCGAGGGTCATTTGCGAGATTTCTCGGGGAACTTGGTCAGGCCAAGGATAAGCGCCGGGCCGGTTCGGGGGGAACCAGCCCGGCGCTGCGGCGCCTGCAACTCTCAACCGGCACGGGAGGGGATCCGCGGTCGGGAGCGTCTGCGCTTCCTACTCCGCACAGGCCGGGGGGACCTGTGCATCCTGCGGCACTGCGACCGTCAGCGGTCGGTCGACGTGCCGTCGGTGGTCTCGTCTGCCTTCTTCGCGTCCTTTTCGGACTTGTCCTTCTTGTCCTTCTTCGGCTTCTTTTCCTTCTTCGGCTTCTTGGTCTTTTCGGTCTTCGTCGGCTTCGGCGAGTCGGCCGTCGTCGACTCGACGGTGCCGGGCTCGGTGGGGGTGCTGGTCGGCGTCGGCACGGGGACCGGCGGGACGGACGGAGCCGGGGTCGGCTTTCCAGGCCGGCCCCCGTCCGTGGCGGGGGGAGTGCCAACGGACGGTGGGACCGGCGTGGGGTTGACCGGCATCTGCTGGATGCGGGGGGCTACCAGCTGCGCGATCGGATTGATCCCCATGGCTGCGGCGGCACCGACTCCTGCGGTGAGCAGGACGGTGGCGCCGACCACGGAGGAGACCAGGACGCGACGGAACCGGGTCCGCCGCATGCTGAGGACGTTCGCACCCGTGCTCTGGCGGGCTGCGACGACGACCCGCGACTCGCGGGCCATGGCGGCGAGGTGCGCGGCCTCGATGTCTGCGGTCGGCCCCGGGGGGTAGGCCGACCGCAGCTCGTCGAGAAACGCGGACACCGCAGCATCGTCGGACTGACGGCCGGTCACCAACCGGTCGAAGTCGCTGTCGTCGATGCTCATCCGCTGTGCCTTTCCGCGCGGGTAACCGACGGGACGGCCGGTTTGGTTACGGGCAACCGGCGAGAACTTCTACCCGTCTTCCGGGGTGCGGGCCGCAGAGCCGGACTCCCGTGCGTCCGCCCTTGCCAAACGGCGGTTCGCGAGGAGGCTGGTGATCACGACGACAACGAGAATACCCACGATCACCCCGAGCGAGGTCAGCGTGTCGACCTCGGGCACCCCGCTCCAGAGGCCGTGCGCCCAGTGCAGGACGAGCTTCGCGCCGATGAACGCCAGGATCGCGGCGAGGCCGTAGCCGAGGTGCACGAGGGCGCCGAGGGCTCCCTCCAGCACGAAGTAGAGCGCGCGCAGCCCGAGCAGGGCGAAGGCGTTGGTGACGAAGACCAGGTAGGCGTCACCGGTGATGCCGTAGACGGCGGGCACCGAGTCGACGGCGAACACCACGTCGGTGCCCAGGATCGCGAGGGTGGCCAGGGCGAGCGGGGTGAGGGCGCGGCGTCCGTCGTGGGGGACGGTCATCCGCGGGCCGTGGTAGCCGTCCGTCACCGGCCAGAACCGGCGGACCAGCCGGACGATCGGCAGCGACCCCGGGTCGATCTCGTGCTCGCTCGGGTTCAGGGTGTCGCGGAGCACCTTCACCGCGGTGGCCAGCAGGATCAGGCCGAACAGCAGGAACGTCCACGCGAAGTGGGCGAGCATGGCCGCACCGAGCGCGATGAACACACCGCGCAGCACCAGCGCGCCGGCCACTCCGATCAGCAGGACGCGCTGCTGCAGTTCACGCGGCACCGCGAAGGACGCCAGCAGCAGCATGAACACGAACAGGTTGTCCACGCTGAGCGACTTCTCGACGAGGTAGCCGGCGTAGAACTCCAGGCCGCGCTCGGAGCCGAAGGCCGTCCAGACCCAGGCGCCGAAGGCGAGCGGCAGCGCGATGTAGAACACCGACCAGCCGAGCGCCTCCTTCAGCGAGACCTCGTGCGGACGGCGGGTGATCAGGAAGTCCAGGCCGAACAGGGCGAGGATGCCGAGGATGCTGATCGTCCACAGCTCGGGCGAGCCGATCGCGATCTCGAGGACAGGCAGGTTCACGAGGGACCTCTCTCACAGCAGTAACGCGGTGAGGTCTCCTTCGCCGTTGCCGGCGCATCCGCGGGGGCACGATCGCGTGCCCGAATTGACCGCTGGATGACTTGGGAAGTACTCCCCTCGCCGAGAAGTGTAGGGCCGTCCCCCGGATGTCGACAATTCCGTCCCCGGTGACGCCCAGCCGCCGGGGACGGTTCCTTTCCGGTTCGGATGGTGTGTCCCCATTCCGGTTCACGGGGACGGTTCCTTTCTGGTTCAGGCCTCCGACAAGGGAGAACGGGTGAACCGGAATAGAACCGTCCCCGTGAACCGGAAAGGAACCGTCCCCGGGTCAGTCGGGACGGGGGGCGGTGCCGGCGACGGCGGCGCGGACCAGCGGACGGCAGGCCTCGGCGGCGGCCCAGACCAGCGCGATGCCGGCGAGGAGGGCACCGAAGAAGGCGAGCAGGCCGACCTGGCTCGTCCCCACCCTCGGCAACAGGCCGAAGAAGAACACCGCCAGCAGGCCCGAGCCGAGCGCGGCCAGCGCCGCGGGCGCGACCACCTCCACGAGCCGGGTGCGGTCGTGCAGCACCACCGGGACGCCGAGGTTGCCGAGCTGCTGCAGCTCCCGGCGCCGGTCGAGCACCGCGGACGCCTGGTTCAGCAGCGTGGACGCGGCTGCCACCACGAACGCGATCGCCAGCGTCAGGTAGGTGCCGGTGCGCAGGTCGTCGGCGAGGATCCGGACCAGCGGGTCGTCGGTGAACGTCCCGAAGTCGGGCAGGGCGGTCAGCGCGCCGCCGGTGAAGCCGATGAACGCCAGCCCCGACACCGAGCGCCACGCGCCCTTCGGGTCGGCGAGCAGCCGGCGTCCCGCGAGCAGCGCGGACGGGCGCCCCGAGCGTGCCAGCAGGCGCCCGACGAGCTGCAGCAGCCACGGCCCGACCAGGTTGATCACGCCCATGAACACCGCCAGCGCGACCACGACCACGGTCGCGCCGACCGCGAAGGCACGGGCGAGGTCCAGCATCGGCGCCAGCGCCAGCCAGGCCACGACGGCCAGGGGCAGGGCGAGGAAGCGCCACACCTTCAGCGCCGGACGCGGCTGGCGCCGGGCCACCCCGAGCGGCGAGATCCGCAACCGCATCAGGCCGCTCACCGAGCTGACCCCCGCCAGCACCACCACCAGCCCCACGACGCACCCGAGCGCCCATGCGGGCAGCAGCATCTCCGCCGTCGACAGCGGGGTGGCCTGGAAGGCGACCGCGGCCCAGGCCGGCAGGGTGAGTAGGTAGCCCGCGAGCCCCAGCGCCGCACCGGCCGCCGCGGCGAGCATGGTCTCGAGCGCGCTCAGCGCCACGACCTGGCTGCCGGAGACCCCCAGCAGCCGCAGCGTCGCGAGCCGCCGGTCGCGGCCCAGCGCGCCCATCCGCGCCGCCGCCGCACCGAGCGTCAGCACCGGCACGACCAGCAGGACGCTCGCGCACGCGGCGATCAGCGTCCAGACCGGCAGCTGGGACGCCCCGTCCTGCGCACCCGCGCCGAGCGCGGCCAGGAACGCCGCCGGCGGTGCACCCTGGCGTTGCACGAACACGTTCAGCCCGGCCAGCACGGTGAACAGCAGCCAGCTGCTCACGGTGAACGCGGCCACGGTCATCGCGTCGATCAGCCCGTGGCCCGCGGAGATCCGTCCGCGCAGCAACAGCGGGGCGACCCGGGCGACCGGGCGCATCAGGCGGCCCACCGGGCGGCGATGTCGTTGACCACGCGGCCGTCCACGATCTCGACGTGCCGCTCGCACCACTCGGCGACGCCCGCATCGTGCGTGACGACCACCAGGCTGGCGCCCGCGTCGCTGGTCGCCGCGGTGAGGACGCGCATCACCTCGGCGCCGGTGGCCTGGTCGAGCGCGCCGGTCGGCTCGTCGGCCAACACCACGGCCGGGTCGGCGACCATCGCCCGCGCGATCGCGACCCGGTGCTCCTGCCCGCCGGACAGCTGCCCGGGACGCCGCTTCTCCAGCCCGGCCAGGCCGAGCCGGTACAGCCAGTCGGCGGCCCGGCCCAGCGCCTCGGCCCGGGGGCGCCCGAGCAGCAGCAGCGGCAGCGCCACGTTCTCCAGCGCGGGCAGTTCGGGCAGCAGCTGGCCGTCCTGGAACACGAAGCCCATGTGTTGCAGCCGCAGCCGGCTGCGCGCCGCGTCCGAGGACAGCGAGACCGGCACGTCGCCGAGGCTGACGTCGCCCGCGTCCGGACGCAGGATGCCCGCCAGGCAGTGCAGCAGCGTGGACTTGCCCGACCCGGACGGCCCCATCACGGAGACCGACTGGCCGAGCGGGATGTCGATGCTGACCCCGTCGAGCGCGTGGACGTCGCCGAAGGACTTCGAGATACCGCGGGCGCTCAGGGCGCGTCGGCTCCCGACGTCGTCGCGGCGGTTGACGGCATCCCGGAGGACACCGGGGTCTGCGGGCAGCGGGGCGGAAGGGGTGAGGTCGCGTTCGTTCATGGATCCAGCCAACCGCGGGCGGACCGTCGGCTCACGGGCGCAGGCCGGCGTCCTGCGGGTAGTGCCAGCACTACCGGACGCTCGCCCGCGCGCTCTCCCCCGCAGGGTCGGCCACCCCTAGGCTGGCCGGGTGACCACGCAGAGCCCGCTCGCCGACGCCGAGTTCCGGAGTCGGCTCGCGGCGCCGCACAACCCGCTGCTGATGCTGGTCCATCCGATCGGCTGGCGGGCGGTGGCGTACTGCTTCACCTCGATCGTGGGCGGCGTACTCGCCCTGCTCGCCGCGATCTTCGGAGTGCTGGTGCTGCCGCTGGTGACCTGGGCGACGGCCAACGTCGAACGGGGCCGACTGGTCGTCCTCGGCCTGCCGCGGCTCACCCCGCTGCCGCGCTCCCGCGTCCGGCACCCCTGGGACGCGCGCGGCTTCAGCGACGGAAATCTCGCCGTGTGGGGCATCACCGTCCTGTTCGGGCTGGTGGACGCCATCCCGGGCTCGATCCTCGCGCTGCTGGTGCTGTCCCTGGCCTCCACGGTGGTCGGGATGGTGGCGAACCTCGAGTGGGGCATCGACCTCGCCCTGACCGGCGGCGGGTTGGCGATCGTCCTTGTCATCGGGCTGTACGTGGCGTGGGCGCTCGCCGCCGCGCAGGCGATCATGGTCGACATCCAGCTGCGGCCGCACTCCGAGCTCAGCCGCCAGGTGGACGAGCTGACCGCCTCCCGCCGGAACCTCGTGGACGTGTTCGCGGCGGAGCGGCGGCGGATCGAGCACGACCTGCACGACGGCGCCCAACAGCACCTCGTGCTGCTCAGCATGCAGCTGGGCGAGGCCGAGTACGCGCTCGGCCGGGGTGATCTGGACGGGGCGAGGCGCGCGCTGCAGTCGGCCCAGACGTCCGTCGAGGCCGCGACCACGACCCTGCGCGAAACCATCCGCGGGATCCACCCGCAACTGCTCACCGACCGCGGGCTGGTCGCAGCCGTCGGCGAGTTGGCCGGACGCCAGCCGCTCACCGTCCGGGTGGAGGTGACCGGCGACCGGACGCCGGGGGAGCAGACATCGCTTGCCGCGTACTACCTGGTCAGCGAGGCATTCACGAACCTGGCCAGGCACGCGCAGGCATCCGCGGCGACGGTCCGGCTGGACCTCGCCGACCCGCTGCTGGTCGAGGTGTACGACGACGGGGTGGGCGGGGCGCAGGTGCGTCCGGGGCACGGCCTGAGCGGCCTGGTCGAGTGGACGCGGGCCCTCGGCGGCGACTTCTGGCTGTCGAGCCCGCCCGGAGGCCCGACGCGGCTGCGGGCGAGCTTCCCGAACCGCTGAGCCCAACGGGGCCGCCCCGGCCGGTGTGAGAGGATCGGGCTGGCCCGGAAGGAGACAGGATGCGAGTGCTGGTTGCCGACGACGCGGCCCTGATCCGGGCGGGGCTGGTGGGGCTCCTGGAGCGTGCGGGGCACCAGGTCGTCGCCGAGGCGGCGGACGCGCCGGAGCTGCTCGCGCGGTGCCTGCGGCTGGCCGCCACCGAGGGCCTGCCCGACCTGGTCATCGCGGACGTGCGGATGCCTCCGTCCATGACCGACGACGGCCTGCGGGCGGCCGTCCAGCTGCGCGAGGCCTACCCCGACCTGCCGGTGCTGATGCTCAGCCAGTACGTGGCCCCGGCCTACGCGGCCACGCTGCTGGAGGCGCGCGCGTCCGCGGGGCTGGGCTACCTGCTCAAGGAGCGGGTGGGCCGGGTGGCCGACTTCCTGCGCTCGGTCGAGCTCGTCGCCGCCGGCGGCGTGGTGGTCGACCCCGAGGTGGTCGGCCAACTGCTCAACGCCCGGCGCGGCGACCCGGTGCTGGGCCGGCTCACCCCGCGCGAGCTGGAGGTGCTCTCGCTGATGGCCAACGGCGCGTCCAACACCCAGATTGCCGAACAGCTCGTGGTCACGCCCGCCGCGGTGGCCAAGCACGTCGCGAACATCTTCGCCAAGCTCGGCCTCGGCCCGAATGAGGAGAACCGCCGCGTCCGGGCCGTCCTGGCCTACC
>JAGQUI010000220.1 GCA_020438595.1 Propionibacteriaceae bacterium
GACGGCGGCCGGCCCGGCGCCGCCGGCCCGGACGGCGACCAGTGGCTCGGCAGGACGCAGCAGGGCCGCGGCCATCGCATGCAGGCGCGCGCAGGCGTCGGCGTAGGCGTCCTGGATGTGCGCACCGGTGTCGTCGAAGTTGATCGCGTTCGCGACCAGCCACACCTCGCCGGAGTGGTGGTCCAGCACGGCCATGTCCGAGACGAGCATCATCACCAGCTCGGGGATGCCGAGGTCATCGGGGTTGCTGTCGGGCAGGTGCTCGAGCCGGCGCACCACGTCGTAGCCGAGGTAGCCGACCATTCCCGACACCAGCGGGGGCAGTCCCGACTCGCGCGGGGTGTGCAGCATCTGCAGGGTCTGCGCCAGCACGGTCAGCGGATCGCCGTCGGTGGGCAGGCCGGTGATCGGGCGTCCGCTGAACGCCCACCGCGCCGCGCCCGCCGCTTCGGTGAGGGTGGCGACGGCGTTCACCCCCACGAACGAGTACCGCGACCACACCCCGCCCTCGGCCGACTCGAACAGGAAGGTGTTGGGGCGCTCCCCGCACAGCTGGTGGTACAGCCCCACCGGGGTGAAGTCGTCCGCCAGCAGGCGGGCGTGCACGCTGACCACCCTGCGGGTGGCCCCTGCGGCCAGGAAGCCGGGCAGGTCCGGCGTGATCTCGAGCCTCATCCGACGTCCTCCAGCAGCACCCGGCCGTCGAAGCAGGTGGTGGTCCCGGTGTGGCAGGCCGGACCCGTCTGGTCGACCCGGACCAGCACGGTGTCGCCGTCGCAGTCGAGCCGCACCTCCCGGACCGCCTGGGCGTGCCCGCTGGTCTCGCCCTTCACCCAGTACTCGCGGCGGCTGCGTGACCAGTAGGTGCCACGCCGCGTGGTCAGGGTCCGGCGCAGTGCCTCGTCGTCCATCCAGGCCAGCATCAACACGGCTCCGGACGTCGCGTCCTGCACCACGGCCGGAACCAGGCCGTCCGGGTTGCGCTTCAGCAGGGCTGCCACCTGCGGGTCGAGCTCAGTCACGCGGCCATTCTGTCAGCCCGCGGTGGGTAGGGTTCCGGCATGAGCCAGCACCAGCGCCCGTCCGACCAGCGCACGGCCCTCTGCGACGCCCTCGCGGCCGTCGCACCCACCGCGCCCACGCTCTGCGAGGGGTGGACGGCGCACCACCTCGCCGCGCACGTCTGGGTGCGCGAGAACGAGCCCGTCGGCGCCGCCGGGATCGCCGTTCCCGCGTTGGCGAGGCGGACGGCCGAACGGCTCGAGGAGGTCCGCTCCCAGCGTGCCTACACCGACCTGATCGACGCGATCCGCCGCGGACCGGGCGGGCTCTCGCCCTTCCGCCTGCCCGGAGTGGAGGCCGCGGCCAACACGGTCGAATTCTTCGTGCACTGCGAGGACGTCCGGCGCGGAGCCGGCGACCTCACGCCGCGGCCCCGTGACGCCGCGCTGGAGAACTTCGCGTGGCGGCGCGCCGCCACGCTCGCCCGACTGTTGCTGCGGCGCTCCCCCGTGGCGGTCTGGCTGGAACGGGACCTGCCGCCCGGCGAACCGGTCCGGATCGGCCGCGGCCCCGACATCGTGACCCTCAGCGGCCCGCCATCGGAGATCCTGCTCTACTTGTTCGGCCGCCGCAGCGCAGCGAACCTCGAGGTCTTCGGAGAGCCCGCCGCCGTGGCCGCCATGACCCGGGCGGCCACCCCGGTCTGAGGCCGGATCCGCAACACACCCCCGAGCCCGATCGCCGCCCGGCCGCCACCGGGCAGCCGCGGTGGCACCGGTGCCGGTTCCGCTGAGCCACCTCGCCGTCGAGAGGGAGCCGCGGCGTCACCACCGCCGATGACGCCGCGGCGCTCCCGCCCTCGTGTCCTCCTCTTGGGCGCGTTCAGGGCTCCCGTAACGAAGCTGACACAATGACGCCCATGCGCGTCTACAACTTCTCCGCAGGCCCCGCCATGCTCCCGCTCGCCGCCCTCGAGGCTGCCCGATCGGAGCTCACGGACTGGCAGGGCTCGGGGATGTCGGTGATGGAGGTTTCCCACCGCGGCAAGGCCTTCGTCGAGTGCGCAGCGCAGACCGAGGCGCTGTTGCGGGAGCTGATGGGGGTGCCGGAGAACTACCGCGTCCTGTTCCTGCAGGGCGGGGCGTCCGGCCAGTTCGACGCGATTCCGATGAACCTGACCGCGGTGGGCGACCCGGTGGCGTTCCTGCACACGGGGCAATGGTCCGCCAAGGCGATCAAGGCCGCGAAGAAGCAGGGGCTCGCGGTCGACGTGCTCGCCGACGAGGCCGCCTCCAACTACACCACCACGCCTGCCGCCGGCAGCTACACCGTCGATCCGTCCGCCGCCTACCTGCACTACACGCCGAACGAGACCATCGGCGGCGTGGAGTTCGGCTATGTCCCCGACGCCGGGGACGTGCCGCTGGTCGCGGACCTGAGTTCGACCATCCTGTCCCGGCCGATCGACGTGTCGGCCTACGGCCTGATCTACGCCGGCGCCCAGAAGAACATGGGCCCGTCGGGCCTGTGCGTGGTGATCGTCCGCGACGACCTGCTCGGCCGGGCGCGCCCGACCACGCCGGCGATCTGGGACTACGCGGCGATGGCTGCCGCCGACTCGATGCTGAACACCCCGCCCACGTTCGGGATCTACCTGCTCGGCAAGATCCTGGCCTGGGTGCAGGAGTCCGGCGGGCTGGCCGGCATGGCCGAACGCAACCGCGCCAAGGCCGACGCCCTGTACGGCTTCATCGACGCCAGCGACTACTACTCCAACCCGGTCGCGCCCGACTCGCGCTCGTGGATGAACGTGCCGTTCCTGCAGGCCAACCCCGACCTCGACAAGACCTTCGTCGCCGAGGCCACCGCCGCGGGCCTGACCAGCCTGGCCGGACACCGCTCGGTGGGTGGCATGCGGGCCAGCATCTACAACGCCATGCCGCCCGAGGGCGTGCAGGCCCTGATCGACTTCATGACCGACTTCGAACGACGCAACGGGTGAGCAACCAGATGACCTTCACGATCAAGACCCTCAACGCGATCAGCCACACCGGGCTCTCCCGGCTGCCGAAGGAGGAGTTCGAGGTGTCCTCGGACATCGAGAACCCGGACGCGATCATGCTCCGGTCGGCCAACCTGCACGGCGTCGGCATCCCGGCGTCCGTCCTCGCGGTGGCCCGCGCGGGCGCCGGCACCAACAACATCCCGATCCCCGACTACTCGGCGCGTGGCATCCCGGTGTTCAACACCCCGGGCGCCAACGCGAACGCCGTGAAGGAGCTCGTGGTCGCCGCCCTGTTCCTCGCCGCCCGCAACATCGTCCCGGCCGCATCGTTCGCGCACCGGCTGGACGGCGACGCCGACTCCATGAACAAGGCGGTCGAGTCCGGCAAGAAGAACTACGTCGGCTTCGAACTGCCCGGGCGCACGCTGGGCGTGATCGGCCTCGGCGCGATCGGCGTCGAGGTGGCGAACGCGGCCACCGCCCTGGGCATGCGGGTGCTCGGCTACGACCCGGGCATCACGGTCGAGCACGCCTGGAAGCTGAGCTCCTTCGTCGAGCACGTGACCAACCTCGACCAGCTGCTCAAGCGGGCCGACATCATCACGCTGCACGTCCCGCTGGTCGACGGCACCCGCGGCTTCATCGGGGCGGACGAGCTGCAGACGATGCGCAGGTCGGCGGTGCTGATCAACTTCGCCCGCGGGCCGATCGTCGAGGAGGACGCGGTGGTGAACGCGCTGGAGAGTGGCCAGCTGCGCGCCTACATCTGCGACTTCCCCTCCCCCGCCCTGAACAAGCGCGACAAGGTGGTCACCCTGCCGCACCTGGGCGCCTCCACGAACGAGGCGGAGGAGAACTGCGCGCGGATGGCGGCCGACCAGTTGCGGGACTTCCTCAACGACGGCACGATCCTGAACTCGGTGAACTTCCCCAACGCCTCGCTGGCCCGCGCCGAGGGCACCAGCCGGATCGCGATCGCCAACAGCAACGTGCCGAACATGGTGGGCCAGATCTCCACCCTGCTCGCCGAGGCGGGCCTGAACATCGCCGACCTGCTGAACAAGTCCCGCGGCGAGCTCGCCTACACCTTGGTCGACGTGGACGGCTCGGTCTCCGACGCCGTGATGGCAGAGATCGGCTCGATCGAGGGAGTGCTCTCCGCCCGCCTGCTCGCCTGACGTCGCGCGGCACCTGTCACCCGTCCGGGCGTCGCCCGTACGGGGTCTGATGCCGGGCAGGGTCCTGCCACTACGGTCCTTGGAGCTTTGTCACCGAGATCCATGGGAGGGGCCCAGGATGGATCAGGAACGAACGACGATTCGACGTGTGCTCGCACACGCACTGCTGGCGGCGGTGCTGACTGCGGGCCTGATCGGCTTCTCGCCGGGCACCGCCCGCGCTGCCGGCGACGACACCTTCGGCGCCGGCACGCTGAGCAGCCTCGGCGCACCGGCGTCCGCGTCGTCCGGGACGGCGCCCGATTTCGCCGCGCTCGCCGCGGCACTGCCGGCGCAGCCGAGCCGGGTCGTTCGGCCCGGCCTCTCGGCGACCTCGACCGATTCCCCGCCTGAGACCGGAACCATCACGGGCCGCGTGACCGGGCCGACGGGCAAGCCGCTCGCGGACGCCTGGATCGGCGCGTTCTCCCGTTCGAGCAAGCGGTGGATCCAGTTCATCGGCACGGACGCGGACGGCAACTACGCGCTCGCCGACATCGCCGCCGGCTCCTACACCCTGTGCTTCCAGGGGCCGACCGACAGCGGGCTGGCCACCGAGTGCTGGAGCAACGAGCCGTTCCTGTGGGACGAGGACGCGCTGGTCAGGGCGACGGACCCGATCCGGGTGTGGCCCGGCAAGACCGTCACCGGCCGCAACGCCCAGCTCGAGGAGATCGGCCGGATCACCGGGTACGTGACCTTCGCCGGGCAGGCGATGCCGGAGGGCCTGCGGGTGTCGGCGTACCTCCGGCACGGCGGCTGGCAGTGGGCCACCTCCTCGCTGGTCGAGGCCGACGGCAAGTTCGAGATCACGGACCTGTTCCCGGGCAGCTACGCGCTCCAGCTCGACCAGTGCTGCGCCACAATCGAGGCCCGCGGCAACGCCAGCATCGGGCTGGCCTGGGCGGACTGGCGG
>JAGQUI010000221.1 GCA_020438595.1 Propionibacteriaceae bacterium
GACCGTCGGGGGCATGGACGAGCCGGAGGAGTTCTACCAGACCAACGAGATCACCCGGCTGCTGGCGGTGAACGCCGGCGCCTCGCCGGTGCTGCTGCACGCCCCGGTGCAGCCGACGGAGGCGCTGTACGAGCTGCTCCAGGAGGATCCCGGGGTGAAGCGGGTGACGGAACTGTGGCGGCAGGCGAAGTGCGCGCTGCTCGGCATCGGACAGCCGCCGCGGGTGCGCTCGTCCCTGCCGATGGTGATGAAGCGGGCGATCGCCGACCTGAGGACGGCGGAGGCCGACATCAGCAACCGGACCTTCGACGAGCACGGCGCGCAGGTGCTGTACTCCGGCTCGGACCGGGTGATCTCGATGCAACTGGAGGACCTGCTCCGGGTGCCGTACGCGATCGGCGTCGCGGTCGGGGCGTCGAAGGCGAAGGGCATCACCGCGGCGGCACGGGCCGGCTACGTCAACCGGCTGGTCACCGACTCGGCCACGGCCCACGCGATCCTCGCCCTGGGGCAGTGATGGCCGGCGTCGTGGTGGTGGGGTCGGCGAACGCCGACCTGGTGGTGCACGTGGACCGGCGTCCGGTGGGCGGAGAGACCGTGACCGGCTCGGAACTGGCGGTGACCCCGGGAGGCAAGGGCTCGAACCAGGCGATCGCCGCCGCGCTGATGGGCGCGGACGTGGCGTTCCTGGGCTGCGTGGGCCACGACGCGTACGGCGACCTGCTGGCCACCGCGCTCGCCGAGGCGGGCGCGGACGCGTCCGGGCTGGGCCGGGTGGCCACGCCGACGAGCGTCGCGCTGATCATCCTGACCCCGGACGGGGAGAACTCGATCATCGTCACCGCCGGCGCGAACGGGCAGGTCACGCCGGACTTCCTGCGTGGCTGCGAGGAGCGCTGGCGGGATGCCGCGCTGGTGGTGATGCAACTGGAGGTGCCGCTGGAGGCGGTGGCCTTCGTGGCCGGCGAGTGTCGCGCACGGGGTATCCGGTTCCTGCTCAACGCTGCCCCGGCCGCGCCGCTGGACGCCGGGGTGCTGGCGGCGTGCGACCCGCTGGTCGTGAACGAGACCGAGGCGGCGTTCCTGCTCGGTGCCGACGTGGCGGAGGCCGACCTCGTCGACCGGCTGCTGGAACTCGGCCCGGCCAGCGTCGTGGTCACGCTCGGAGCGGCCGGGGCGGTCGCGGGCACGGCAACGGGGGAGCGGTACGCCCGGCCGGCGGAGCAGGTGGAGCGGGTGGTCGACACCACCGGGGCCGGGGACGCCTTCGTGGGCGGCCTGGCGACGGTGCTCGGCCGTGGCGGAGACCTCGCCGAGGGGCTTGCGCACGGCGCGCGGGCTGCGGCGGTCGCGGTGCAGGCGAGTGGGGCGGCGGCGTCCTACGCCGGGATGAGGGAGTTGCGCTGATGCTCAGGGGTGGAGTGCTGAACGCCCAGCTGGCCCGGGTGCTGGCCGAGTTGGGCCACACCCACACGATCGTGGTGGGGGACTGCGGGTTGCCGCGCCCGGACGGCGTGGAGGTGGTCGACCTGGCGGTGGTGCTCGGCGTCCCGTCGTTCGCCGACGTGCTGCGGGCGGTCGTCGGTGAACTCGCGCTGGAGGGTGCGGTGATGGCGCGCGAGGTGGTGGACGCGAACCCGGCCGCGCTCGACCTCGTCCGGACGCTGGTGGGTGAGCCCGAGCTGGTGCCCCACGAGGACTTCAAGGTCGCCACCGGGTCGGCGCGCGCGTTCGTCCGCACGGGCGAGGCGTCCCCCTACGCCAACGTGATCCTGCGCTGCGGCGTCCCGTTCTGACGTCGGTGGTCGAGCCTGCCCGGGGCGCAGGCCGGGCGATCCCGTGCGGGACGGCTCAGCCGAGCAGCGCCTCGACGGCCCGGACGCCGCGCTCGGGGCCTCCGGCGTCGATGAACGACTGCCGCAGCGCGGCGAGGCCCGCGGGCGGCTCGGCCAGGGCCCGCTCGGCCTCGCGCCGCACGGCGTCGATGGAGAACTCCTGGCGCGGCAGTACCCGCCCGGCGTCCAGTTCGGCCAGCCGGTACGCGTTGAAGAACTGGTCCGCTCCCATCGGGGTGAGCACCGGCGGGACGCCGAGGTAGGTGCAGTCGGTCGCGCTGCCGAAGCCGCCGTGGGTGAAGCAGACATCGGCCTCCTCCAGCACCAGCCGCTGCGGCACGAACGGGCGGACGATGACGTTGTCGGCCACCGGGCCGAGGCGCTCCACGCTGGCCGGGTTGCCCGTGGTGATCACGACGAGGTGGTCGGTGCCCGCGAATGCGTCGGCGATCGTCCGGAAGAACGGCAGCCACCCGTTGAACACGGTGCCCATGGTCGCGTACACCACGTGCCCGGCGTGCTCCCGGAGGCGGTCGATGGGGAAGGTGTCGTCGGGCAGGGCCAGGGTGGGGGTCGGGCCGAAGTAGGTGCAGGTCTCGTCGAAGTCCTCGGCGAACGGCTGGTGCAGGCGGCTGGTGTTGACGAGGTTGAGACTGGCCGATTGCGGCCCGAGCAGCCGTACGACGTCGCCGGGGCGCTTGCCCAGCACGACGGTGCCGGCCACCGCGCCGAGGACCGTCCGGGCCCGCCGGGACGAAAGGGCGTGCCGCGCGGGCGCGGGCATGCCGGTGCAGATCCGGGCGAAGTGCCCGATCGTGCGGGCGTTCTGCAGGAACACCGGCGGGAAGAACACCACCGGACGGTCGACCCGGGCCTGCAGTTCGGCGAAGCGGGGCTGGACGCCGGCCGCGATCACGACGTCGTAGCCGTTGCCGCGCCGGGCCAGTTGCTCGAACAGGTCGGTGAACAGCCGCCGGCCGTACCTGAACAGGTGGCCGGGCGCCGTGATCTGCCCCGCGAAGTAGGACCCGTACGGCACCAGACGTGCCCCGGTGGCCTCGACCCGGGCCCGGAACCCCTCGGTGAGCAGGTAGTCGACCTCGTGCCCGGCCTCGACGAGCGCCCTGGCAAGGGGCAGGGACGGCATCGCGATCCCGTAGGCGGGGATGTTGCCGATCAGCACCCGGGCCACACTGGCCACCCCCTTCGTCGTGAGGCCATCGAGTGTAGACACCGGACGCGGGCCCGCGGGATCCGGGCCGGCGTCCGGCGGGAGCCCGTCGGCCCGTTCAGGCCAGGGAGCCGCCACCCGTGGCGCAGCGGAGGAGGATCTCGTCGACGACGTCTGCGAGCGGTGCCGTGGCGTCGATGCACGCACCGTCGGGCAGGTCCTCCCTCGTCTGCTGCAGGCGCAGTGCCAGGGCGCGCTCGGCGGGCCGTCCGCCCCACTCGTCCTCCGGGCGCGCGGCGAGCCGGCGGTAGGCGAGCTCGGTGTCGCCGTTGACGGCGTGGTGTCCGCGCCGCTGCAGTTCCCGGCAGACCGTCGTCTTGCCGCTGCCCGACACTCCCTCGACGAGGTAGTTCCGAACGCCCATCGGGGCAGCGTACAGCGCCGTGGCTACGGCTGGTCGGGCACGGACGGCACCTCGTCGAGGCTGTGGTAGACGGGCTTGCCCAGTTCCGTCGCGAGTTCGCACTCCAGGTCGGCGCCGCGGGACGCGCCCGGGATGCGGAGCACCGCGTCGCACTTCGCGAGCAACCGGTGGGCCACCGGGTACTGGTAGCGCGCGAACTGCTCGGAGGCGTGGGAATCGCCGCCGGCCGCGGCGATCACCGGCCACGAGAGCCACTCCCCGACAGCGGCCAGGTGGCCCTTCTCGAGCAGGGGCAGCGCCATCGCCTCCATCCGGGCCAGGTTCGCGCGGATCTTCTCCTCGTCCCCGTCGGTGCCGCTCAGGTATGGCCCGGAGACGAGGACCAGCATCGATTCGGTGGTCATGCGGCCACTGTCCCACGGCGTCTCAGATGAGCGGTCGCGCCACTCCCCTGCACCGGGCCCGCCGCGCGGCAGTAGCGTTCAGGTCGAGCCACGCCACCGTGCTGCACAAATGTGTTGCACAATCTTTCACACTCGTGCTAGCGTGATGGCACCGCACGGCGCAACGTGGTGTCGTCGGAACCGTGCGAACGAAGAAGGTGAGTCGCCATGACGAGCGTCCTCAAGCTCCCCGACGAGCTCTATGACGCCTACGTGTTCGACATGGA
Organism: Propionibacteriaceae bacterium; assembly: GCA_020438595.1. The sequence goes on from JAGQUI010000221.1 coordinate 4,101, forward strand.
CGGCACGATCTACCTCGGCGACCACCTGCTGCCCGGCGCCGCCCGGATGATCAACGAACTGCGCCGCCGCGAGATCCCGGTGCGGTTCCTGTCCAACAACCCCACCAAGGACCCCGAGCAGTACGCCGAGAAGCTCGCGAAGCTCGGCCTGCCCACCGAACTCGACGACATCGCCAACACCGTCGTCACCACCACGGCCTGGCTGAAGGCCCACCACCCGGACGCCGTCGTCTTCCCGATCTCCGAGGAGCCGCTGAAGCGGGCGCTGGCGAAGGCCGGCATCCGGATGAGCGAGGACCCCGAGGAGATCGACATCGTGATCGCGTCCTACGACCGCGGCTTCGACTACCGCAAGCTGCAGATCGCCTTCGACGCGATCTGGTTCCACAAGCGGGCGTTCCTGATCCAGACCAACCCCGACCGGTTCTGCCCCTTCCCCGGCGGCCGTGGCGAGCCCGACTGCGCGTCCATCACCGCGGCGATCGAGGCCTGCACCGGTACCACCTGCCGGCGCAGCCTCGGCAAGCCCGACCCGATCATGCTGCAGACCGTGATGGCCACCCTGCCCGGAGCCACCGTCGAGCGCTCGGTGATGGTCGGCGACCGGCTGCAGACCGACATCAAGATGGCCCTCGACACCGACATGGTCTCCGCGGTGGTGCTCACCGGCGAGGCCACCGCCGCCGACGTCGCGGCCCTGCCGCCGCACCTCGCGCCGAAGCTGGTCCTCGACCGCATCGACCGCCTCATCCCCCAGCACATCTGGGCCGAACTCGGCTGGTCCGAGTTCGACCCCGACTGACCCTCAACCAGCCACCTGGCCACATTCGAAGGAGATTGACATGCCGGGACCCTACGTGATGGGCATCGACTACGGGACGGAGAGCTGCCGCGTCGCGATCTTCGACCTGGTGGGCACCCCGATCGGGTTCGCCGCCACGCCGTACAAGACCACCCACCCGCGTCCGGGCTGGGCCGAGCAGAGCCCGGACGACTGGTACCTCGCCCTGCAGAGC
>JAGQUI010000222.1 GCA_020438595.1 Propionibacteriaceae bacterium
TAGCGCCCCGCCTGCTTCGCCATCGCCTCGGGGTAGCGCGCGCCAGCGATCTGGTCCGGCGACACGATCTCACCGATCTCAGCCAGTTCGGCGTCGCTCAGCTCGATCGCCGTGGCGTCGACGTTCTGTTCGAGATTGGCGATCTTGCGCGAGCCGGGGATCGGCACGATGAAGTCGCCCTGGTGCAGCACCCAGGCGAGCGCAAGCTGCGCAGCCGTCACGCCCTTTGTCGCCGCGAAGGCTTCGAGCCGCTCCACCGCGGCGAGGTTGCGCGCCAGATTGTCGGCCTCGAAGCGCGGCAGCCCGCGCCGGAAATCCTTCTCACCCAGCTGGTCCGCCGACTTGATCGCACCGGCAAGGAAGCCGCGTCCGAGCGGGCTGAATGGCACGAAGCCGATGCCGAGTTCGCGGCAGGTCGGCAGCACGTCGGCCTCCGGGTCACGGGTCCACAGCGAATATTCACTCTGGACGGCGGCAATCGGGTGCACGGCGTGCGCCCGGCGGATGGTCGCCGCGCTGGCCTCCGACAGGCCGAGCGTCCGCACCTTGCCGGCCTGGATCAGCTCGGTCACGGTGCCGGCGACGTCCTCGATCGGCACGTTCGGGTCTACCCGGTGCTGGTAGTACAGGTCGATCCGGTCGGTCCGCAGCCGCCGCAGCGAGTTGTCCACCGCGGCCCGGATGCTGTCCGGACGGCTGCACAGCCCGCCCGGCTCGACCCCGTTCTCAGCGAACGCGAACCCGAACTTGGTCGCGATCCGCACCTGGTCGCGCACCGGCTCCAGCGCCTCGCCGACGATGTCCTCGTTCGTGAACGGGCCGTACACCTCCGCGGTGTCGAACAAAGTCACCCCAAGCTCGACCGCGCGGCGGATCAGCGCGATCGAATCCTCCCTCGCCGGTCCGGCGGTGTTGCCGTACGCCCCGGTCAGGCTCATACAGCCCAGACCGATCTCCGAAACCGTCAAGCCGGTCCCAAGGGTTCGCTGCTTCATCAAAGAGATACCTTCCGGTCAGTCGTGGACACCCGAGCCGCCCAACCAGCGACCACATCACGGTGGTGCGCTCCACGATCGACTCGCGTCGCCATCCAGCCCACCACACCGACCACCAACAAGACAGTCCCTGCCGGTACCCCCCAGGCCGCGGTCCTGGGCCTTCCGCTCAGGCGAGACTGTCACGCGTCGAGCTTCGTGAAGGCGTCGTATTCGGGGCTGTCTGGCTCGGCGTGGTAGGTCATCATGGTCAGGCCGCTGCCTCCTTCGATTCGGAGGACTTGGTATTCGATGGTGAGTTCGCCGATTTCGGGGTGGTGCAGGGTCTGGGATCCGGTGGCGTAGAGGTCGATGTCGTAGCGATCCCAGAGTCGTTGGAAGTCGGGGCTGGCTTGGCGCAGTTCGTTGACGAGTGTGGCGACGTCGGCGGCGTTGGGTTCGGTCGAGGTGAGGCGGCGCAGCCCTGAAACGAGCCCGGCTACCTGGTTCTCCCAGTCGGAGAAGAGTGCGCGCGCGGCGGGGTGCAGGAAGCCGTATCGGGCCGCGTTGCGTCGCTCGGCGGGCCAGTCGGAGAGTCCGGCGAGTAGTCGGAGGCCTGAGGGGTTCCAGGCGACGTAGTCGCCGATCCGGTTGGTGACGAATGCTGGGTAGGGGCGCAGTGCCTGGAGGATTCGTACGACGCCGATGGGGACGTCGGAGGTGATCACGACGTTGTCCGCGGCATCGGTCCGGTCGACCTGCCGGGCCAGGTCGCGCAGGTGGTCGCGCTCAGCGTCGTTGAGTCTGAGTGCGGTTGCCAGCGATTCGATCACTAATGGGCTGGGTCGCCGCTCTTTTCCGCGTTCCAGACGGATGTAGTAGTCGTTGCTGATGCCGGCCAGGGTGGCGAGTTCCTCGCGGCGCAGCCCGGGGGTGCGTCGCGGGCCCAGGCCTGCGGCCAGGCCGACCTGGTCGGGGGTGACGCTGGCGCGGCGGGCCTTGAGGAACGCGCCCAACGGCGACCCGGTGTCCTCGCGAGGTGGCATGGGCGCCATTCTCGCCTTCTGATGGGGGGTGTGCCACTCCCCCGAACAGGCCGGTCTTCCTCGGGTTCTGGTTCGGCCGCACTGTGGAGTCATGACATCCACAGCAACTGATCGTCTCGAGTTCTCGACCGGCCGGCCGCCAGCCCCACTCATCAGCCAGCATGGCCGCCACCGGTGGCTGCTGTTGGTGGTGGTTGCTGCTGCGCAGCTGATGCTGGTGCTGGACGGCTCGGTTGTGAACATCGCTCTTCCGGCCGCGCAGGCCGATCTTGGCATGTCGGATGTGGCCCGGCAGTGGATCGTCACCTCCTACGGCCTGGCCTTCGGTGGTCTGCTGTTGCTGGGGGGCCGGTTGTCGGATCTGATGGGGCGCCGCCGCGCGTTCTTCATCGGGCTGGTCGGCTTCGCCCTCGCGTCTGCTGCGGGTGGGTTGGCTGTTGACACGGCGATGCTGATCGCCGCCCGTGCCGCGCAGGGGGCGTTCGCCGCGTTGCTAGCCCCTTCGGTGCTGGCGCTGCTGACTCTGTCCTTCCCTCGCGGGCGGGATCGGGCCACCGCGTTCGGCGTCTTCAGCGCCGTGGCGATCGCGGGGGGCGCCATGGGTCTGCTGTTGGGCGGGGTGTTGACGCAGTGGGTGTCGTGGCGCTGGACCTTGCTGGTCAACGTGGTGATCGCCGTCATTGTGATCCTGGCCGGGCTTCCCGCCCTCACACGGACGGATTCTGGCAGCCCCAACCAGCGGATCGACGTTCCGGGCGCCGTTCTGGCCACGCTCGGCTCGGTGGCGCTGGTGTACGGGTTCACGAGCGCGGAGACCGACGGTTGGCTCGCTGGCCGCACGCTCGGCCTGTTTCTGGTCGCGGTGATCCTGCTGGGCGGGTTCGTATGGCTCGAGGCTCGTGTGGCCAACCCTCTGCTGCCTTTGCGGGTGATCCTGGACCGCAACCGCGGCGGGGCGTACGCGGCGGCGAGCCTGGCGACGATGGCGATGTTCGGCCAGTTCCTGCTGCTCACCTACTACTTCCAGCTCACCCTCGGCTACACGCCGATCCAGACCGGCCTGGCGTTCTTGCCGCTGACGCTGTCGCTGGCTTTCGGGTCCAGCTTCGTCGGGCGCAGGCTCGTCCTGGTGATGCCGTCGCGCTGGGTGATGCTGGCCGGCTACCTCGTTTCCGCTGCTGGTTTCGCGAGCCTCACCGTTCTGTCCAGCCAGAGCAGCTTCTGGCAGGTCTTGCCGGGCGCGGTCCTGATCGGTCTGGGCGCCGGCATCGCGGGGCTGGCAGCCAACTCGCTGGCGACCTACGGCGTCGACCCACACGACGCCGGGGTGGCCTCGGCCATGCTGAACACCTCCCAACAGGTGGGCGGGGCTATCGGCACCGCGATGCTGTCCACCGTCGCCGCGAGCGTGACCGCGACCGCCGCAGCGGGGACAGGCGCCGCCACCGCCGCCATGACCGGCTACCTCGCCGCCTTCGCCATCGCCAGCGGCCTGATGGTCGCCGCAGCGGTCGCGTCGGTCCTCCTGGTGACCGCCCGCCCCGACCACAACTGACCCAGCGTCCCCACCCAGTCCTGATCACGAACAAAGGAACGACATGAACCAGACCAGCACCCCGAGCTTCACGCTCAACAACGGCGTGGAGATCCCGGCCCTCGGGCTCGGCGTGTTCCAGACCCCGCCGGCAGAAACGATCCAGGCCGTCACGGCCGCGCTCGAGGTCGGCTACCGGCACATCGACACCGCCGCGGCCTACGGCAACGAACGCGAGGTCGGGCAGGCCGTCCGCGGCTCCGGACTCGCGCGTGAGGAGGTGTTCATCGAAACCAAGGTGTGGGTCAGCGACTACGGCTACGACCAGACCCTGCACGCGTTCGAGAAGTCGGTCAGCAAGCTCGGTGTGGACTACCTCGACCTGATGATCCTGCACCAGCCGCTGGCCAGCATGTTCGACCGGACGATCGGCGCCTACCGGGCGCTGGAGAAGCTGTACGCCGACGGTCGGCTGCGGGCCATCGGCGTGTCGAACTTCACCGTCGACGACCTGGCGGACCTGGCCGCGCACAGCGGGATCGTCCCGGCGGTGAACCAGGTCGAGCTGCACCCCTACTCCCAGCAGAAGACGCTCCAGCAGCGCCACGCCCAACTCGGCATCCTGACCCAGGCCTGGTCACCGATCGGCGGGATCACCTTCTACCCGGGCTACGCCAGCGGCGAGACCGACTCCCGGCGCAGCACGCTCCAGGACCCCGTCCTGAACCAGATCGGCGCCGCGCACCACAAGTCGGCAGCCCAGGTGATGCTGCGCTGGCACCTGCAGCAGGGCCGATCCGCCATCCCGAAGTCGGTCAATCCGTCGCGGATCGGGGAGAACTTCGCCATCTTCGACTTCGAACTGAGCAGCGGCGAGCTCGCCCGGATCGACGCGCTCGACACCGCGCAGAGCACCTGGAGAGCGTCGGCTGAGACCGACCAGCGGTACGTCCAGTTCCAGATCCCCGAAGCCTGACCGCGAAACCCGAAGCCCCCGATTGACACCAACCCACCTACCTGAGGAGATCTCCATGACTGACACCGTCGCCGTCCTGATCGGCACCGGAAGCATCGGCGTCGCCGTCGCCCGCCGCGCCGCGATCGGGCACACCCTGCTGCTCGCCGACTACAACCAGGCCCAGCTCGCCACCGTCGCAGACCAGCTCCAGGGAGAGGGCTACGACGTGGAAACCCGCGTCGTCGACGTCTCCGACCGGGCCTCGGTCGCAGCGCTCGCCGAGGCCGCCGCCGCGCTCGGCGACGTCGTGCGCGTCATCCATGCCGCCGGCGTCTCACCCACCCAGGCCCCGCCCGAGCGGATCGTCCACGTCGACCTGTTCGGGACCGCCTACGTGCTCGACGCGTTCGGCAGCGTGATCGCCGAAGGCGGCGCCGGGGTCGTGATCGCCAGCATGGCCGGCCACATGGGCATGGTCGTCGTCTACAAGATCGATCGCCTGACGCGGTCGCACGCGGACTGCGCCAAGCTCGTGGACCGGCTCGACGCCGCGTCCTGCTCCTTCGTCTCGGTGACGCAGGCCTTCAACA
>JAGQUI010000223.1 GCA_020438595.1 Propionibacteriaceae bacterium
CGACCCCGTGGGCGGGCTGGTGCAGATCCCCTGCATCGAGCGCAAGGCGATCGCGGCGGTGAAGGCGGTGACCGCGGCGAGGACCGCCCTGCGCGGCGACGGGCGGCACATCGTCAGCCTCGACTCGGTGCTGAAGACCATGCGCCAGACCGGCGCCGACATGAGCGTGAAGTACAAGGAGACCGCCCGCGGCGGGCTCGCGCTGAACGTCATCGAGTGCTGAAGCCCGGGCACCGGGTGCAGGGGACTGTCCAGTGGCACCTCGCATCGTGAGGGCGCTGAGGGAGCGTCCGCAGCCGGACTGAGCAGCACGAGCTCCCGCGACCCGGGCCCGCCGCGTCAGGACGCGGCCGTGCCGGCGGCGTCGATCAGGGCACGCACCGCCGTCCGGTAGTCCGCCAGGCGCCACTCGGCGAGCCGCTCGGCGAGGGCGGGGTCGTCGATGTCGGCGCTGCCCAGTGGCACTGCCCGGGACGCGAGCAACGCGAACCCCACCGTGAGGGCGAGGACGGACTGCCACAACGCGGTCGCGGCATCCCGGTCCAGCCCGAGCCCCACCAGGGCGGCCAGCCCGTTCACCTCCGGATCGCCCGCCACCTGGCGCCCGGCCAGCTGCACCAGGTGGGGGTGGTTCACCAGCACCTCGGCGTAGGCCGTGAAGACCGCCTCCAGCGCGGCCTGCCACGACCCCGGCAGCGGATCGGGGATGTGGACCTGGGCACGCAGCCGACGCACCACCTCGTCGAGCACGGCGTCCCGTCCGGCGACGTAGTGGTAGAGGGTCGCTGCATCCAGGCCCACCGCACGACCCAACCGGCGCATGCTCAGCGCATCGAGGCCGTCGGTGTCAGCGATCCGGAAGGCCGCGGCACCGATCGCGTCCACGGTCTCGGCGTGGTTCCTTCGTGGCATCCCGCTCCCCGGTTTGACGTGTACCCGTTCCCGGTACGATCCTATTCTCAAACACTGTTTGAGAAAGAGCCCGATTGAACACGCCTGATTCCGCCGATCGGCGCTTCGCCCTCCTCTCCGCCCTCACCCTCGCCGCCACGGCCACGGCCGCGCTCGGCCTGGCCGTGACCCTGGCCCCGGCCCGCAGCGGACCGAACTGCCTCGCCGCTGACTGCGTCGGGTACCCCTACACGGACGTCGCCGCCTTCGTCCCGCAGGACTACTGGTGGATGTACCCGGCCGCGGTCCTGCCGGTGGCGTTCTTCGCGGTCGTGATCGCCCTGCGCACGTCCGCACCGCGCCGGCACCGCCACCTCGCCGACCTCTCGGCCGGTCTCGCCCTCGCCGCGCTCGTCGTGCTCACGCTGACCTACGCCGTCCAGCTGACGGTGCTGCAGCCGAGCCTGCTCAAGGGTGAGACCGCCTCCCTCTCGCTCTGGTCGCAGTACAACCCGCACGGCCTCTTCATCGCCACCGAGAACCTCGGCTACCTGCTGTTCTGCCTCGCTCTGCTCGGCCTGGCCGGGATCGTCCCCGGGACGGACGCTCTCGCGCGCGGCCTGCGCTGGACGAGCGCGGTCCTCGGCGGGCTCGGCGTCCTGGCCCTGCCCCTGCTCGCCGGCCTGCTGGGCGCCGACCTGGAGTACCACTACGAGGTCGCCTCACTGCTGTGCGCCTGGGCGGCCTCGATCGTCCTCGGGGTGCTGGTCGCGCGCCTGTCCGTCCGCCCGTGAGGACCTTCCACAGTCGGCCGTGCGCCGTCCCCGGGAGTCCTACGATGCAAGGGAGAGAAAGGCCCCACCGTGGACATCCTGGACAGCTACTCCCCCGACCCTGAACGCTACGACGGACGCATGCCCTACCGGGCGGTGGGACGCAGCGGCCTGAAACTGCCCGCGGTCTCGCTGGGGCTGTGGCACAACTTCGGCGACGACGTGCCTTTCGCCAACCAGCGCGCGACCCTGCGCCGGGCCTTCGAGCTGGGTGTCACCCACTTCGACCTGGCGAACAACTACGGCCCGCCGTACGGCGCCGCCGAGACCAACTTCGGCCGCCACTTCCGGGAGGACTTCAGGCCGTTCCGCGACGAGTTGATCATCTCCAGCAAGGCCGGCTGGGACATGTGGCCCGGCCCGTACGGCGACCTGGGCTCGCGGAAGTACCTGCTCGCGTCCCTCGACCAGTCGCTGGCCCGGCTGGGGCTGGACTACGTCGACATCTTCTACCACCACCACTTCGACCCCTCCACGCCGCTGGAGGAGACGATGCTGGCGCTCGACACCGCCGTCCGCTCGGGTCGGGCCCTGTACGTGGGCATCTCGTCCTACTCGGGACGCCGCACGCGCGAGGCGATGGCGATCGCCCGAGACCTCGGCACCCCGCTGGTGATCCACCAGCCGTCCTACTCGATGCTGAACCGCTGGATCGAGGGCGACCTGTTCGAGGCGCTGGACGAGACCGGGATGGGCTGCATCGCGTTCTCCCCGCTGGCCCAGGGCCTGCTCACCGACAAGTACCTCGAAGGCGTGCCCGAGGGCTCCCGCGCGGCCCAGCACAAGTCGTTCTCCACCCACTGGCTGAACGAGGTGAACCTCGCCCACATCAAGGAGCTGAACGAGTTCGCGAAGCGCCGCGGGCAGTCGCTGGCGCAGATGGCCATCGCGTGGGTGCTGCGCGACAAGCGCGTCTCCTCGGCGCTGATCGGCGCGTCCAGCGTGGCGCAGCTCGAGGACAGCCTGCGCGCGCTGGAGAACCCGTCCTTCACCCCCGAGGAACTGGCCGAGATCGACCAGCACGCCGTGGACGCAGGGATCAACCTCTGGGAGGGTCCCAGCCGGGCGTGACGCGCCGCGCGGGTCGCGAGGCCTACGCTGGGCGGCATGAGTAACCAGGTGCGCGTCGCTCTCGGCCGGGTCGAGATCCCGTCGCCCCGCCGCAGCGTCGGGGAGCTCGGCGCCCGGGTCGGGCAGGCGGCCGGCGTCACGGGCGCGCGGGCGGCCGGCGACGGCCCGGCGAACGGCTGAGGCGCGTGCAGACCGCACGGCTCGCCGCGACCACTGCCGGGCATCGCATCGGCGAAGCGGTGGTCACGGTCCTGGACGCGGGCGGGCGCCCGCTCGCCGAAACCGAGGTGGTGGTGCGCCAGACGTCCCACGCCTTCACGTTCGGCAACATCGGTTTCGACTTCATCGGGCTCGCGAACGGGATGCCCGGCGACGGTGACGCCGAGCTGGCCGCGCTGTGGCTGGACCTGTTCAACACGGCCACGCTGCCGTTCTACTGGGGGCGCTTCGAGCCGGAACCAGGCGTTCCCCACACCGCCGAGCTCCTGGCCACGGCCCGGTGGTTCGCCGGGCGCGGCGTCCGGCTGAAGGGCCACCCGCTGGTCTGGCACACCGTGCAGCCGCACTGGCTGCTCGACCTGCCGTCCGGAGAGGTCGAGCGGCGGTTGCGGGAGCGGGTGCGCCGCGAGGTCGGCGACTTCCGCGGGCTGATCGACACCTGGGACGCGATCAACGAGGTCGTGATCATGCCGGTGTTCACCGCCGAGGCGAACGGGATCACGCCGCTCGCCCTGGCCCGGGGCCGGTTCGACATGGTCCGGCTGGCGTTCGACGAGGCGCGCGCGGCCAACCCGTCCGCCACCCTGCTGATCAACGACTTCGACCTTTCCAGCGCCTACGAGTGCCTGCTCGAAGGGTTGCTGGACGCCGGCGTCGCGATCGACGCGATCGGCCTGCAGACCCACATGCACCAGGGCTTCCGCGGCGAGGAGGAACTGCTCGCCATCGCCGACCGGTTCGCCCGCTACGGCCTGCCGCTGCACTTCACCGAGACCTCCCTGGTGTCGGGCCGCCTGATGCCGCCGGGGATCGTCGACCTGAACGACCACGTGGTCGACGCCTGGCCGAGCACCCCGGAGGGCGAGGCGCGACAGGCGGACGAGATCGTCCGGCACTACCGCTGCCTGGTCGGACACCCCGCGGTGGAGGCGATCACCTACTGGGGCATCACCGACGCCGGGGCGTGGCTCGGCGCGCCGAGCGGCCTGGTCCGCTCCGACGGCAGCCGCAAGCCGTCCTACGACGCGCTGCACGCGCTGGTGAAGGGCGAGTGGTGGCTCGGCCCGACGACGCTGCGCACGGACGAGGCTGGCCGGGTCGGCGTCCGCGGTTTCGCCGGCGACTACGCCGTCGAGGCCTGCGGCAGGGAGATCCCGGTCACGATCGTGGCCGGCAGCTCCACCCCGGCTAGGGGCACCACGGCAGCGCCGTGACGACCAGGTCGCGCGCGTAGGGCGCGGCGATCCGGTCGAGGAACTTCGGGAAGTCCACGACCGCACTGTGGTCGGCCCGGTCGGAGACCGTCCTGGCCACGGCGAACGGGACGGCGGCCGTGCGGCAGACCTGGGCGATCGCCGCACCCTCCATCTCCACCGCGAGGGTGCCGGGCAGTTCGTGACGCAGCCGCGCCGCGTCCTCGGCGGTGGCGACGAACGTGTCGCCGGAGGCGATCGTGCCCAGGTGCCAGTGCGGGGTGCCGAGGCCCAACGCGGCGAGGTCGGCGCCGTGCTCGCCGATCACCACCTCTGCGGACGCCGCGAGCGCGGCGGTGAGGGCCTTGTCCGCGGGAATGCGGGCGATCCCGAGTGAGGGCACCACCCAGCGGTCCCAGAGCGGACGCGCGTCCAGGTCGTGCTGGACGAGTTCGGCCGCGACGACCACGTCACCGGGTTCCACCCCCGCGCCGATCCCGCCGGCGGTGCCGACCATGATCACCGCGGACACCTGCTCGACGAGCAGGGTGGCCGTGGACGCGGCCGCGACCTTGCCCACCCCGGACAGGGCCAGCACCACGGGCCGCCCGCAGAGCGTGCCGGTGAGCAGCTCGCGCCCGGCCACCCGCCGGCTGGTCAGAGGGCCCTCGGCGGACGCGGCGGCCTCGATGGCGGAGAGCTCACCGGGCAGCGCGGCGACGATCGCGATCATGCTGGCCTCCTGCCGCGCCTGCCTCCGGTCGCGGCACCACCAGTCTCACCCCCCGCCGGGACGCCGAACAGGGGGCGGCCCCGCTCACGCCCGATCCCGGCTACCAGATGACCAGAAAGTGTCCT
>JAGQUI010000224.1 GCA_020438595.1 Propionibacteriaceae bacterium
TACATGGCCGCACGGTGGCCGTGGCGGGTCGTCCACCACGAGATCACCCTGGTCGCCCAGCAGATGTGGTACACGCTGCCGACGGACTTCGCCCTGGCCCACAGCGGCCCGCGGCGCAACGCGGTCATGCTGGAGCTTCCGTTCGTGCCTCTGGATGAACTGTACGAGCTGCACCCGGAGATCCGCGCCGTGCCGCCCGGGACCAGCGTGAGCACGACGACGGTGATCGAGCACGCCGGAGCCTCCTACTTCGGGATGCCGGCCGGCTACACGATCGCCGGAGGTAGCGTCGGCCTGTTCCCTGTTCCCGATGCTGATGCCGTCTCCGAGGCGCCGACCTGGCTGATGACCTACTACAAGCTCCCGGCCGAGATGGTGGGCGACAGCGACGTGCTGGACCTTCCGAAGTACCTCTGGATGGCCCATCACCGGATCGCCTTGGGGCTGCTCCAGCAGTCCTTGGAGTTCGCGGACGGGCAGGCCACATACTTTGAGGGGATGAACCAGCTCCGCAACCAGATCGCCATGCAGGGCCTCATGGACACGCGGAACGAGTACACGGTCGGCGGCCTCAACTACAACGAGTAGGTGGTCTGACGTGGGATACGAGGAACGGACAGGAGAGCAGGGGATCGTCGGCTTCGGCGGGCTGAATCTTGCCGTCTCCGAGATCGAGGTTCCGCTGGGGCAGAGCCCGGACCTGGGCAACGTGGACCTGCACCCGTACGGGACTGTCAGGCCGCGCTCGGGGATCTCCCTGCTGTCCACCGTCGCGGACGAGGCCAAGTCGATCTGGCGTGCGCGTTCGGACTCCGGGTCGGTGTACTACTACGCTCAGGCCGGCGGAGTGATCTACCGCTCCACGTCCCTCTCGGGGTCGTGGACGAGCACCGGCCGGACCGTGAGCCTATCCAAGCGGTGCTGCTACGCCAACGCTCGCTTCGAGGGAGCCAGCGTCGTGCTGGTCGTGGACGGAGAGAATGAGCCATTCATGCTGACGATGTCCTCGGCGATCGCCTCAGACGCCCAGGACTGGCCGGCGGGCGAGTACGGCGACGGGGGCGAAGGCACGGGGACCAAGGGCTACCCTGCGGCCTGGGTAGGCGACTGGCCGACGAGCATCGCGATCATCAACCAGGGCCGCGGAGCGTCGGCCCACCGCCTCCAGGCGTGGGGGTTCTCCGAGCGTTACAGGGTGGACTACTCCGAACTTGGCGTGACGACGAACTTCCTGCGCTCGAACGTGGACGACGAGGCAGCGACCTCCCAGCCTGAGTTCGACGGAGGCTACTACCTCGTGGGCGATGGCGACCAGGACGACATCATCGCCATCGAGTCCATGTACTCATACTCGGTCGTGTTCAAGCGGTCGCGGCTGTTCATCATGGCGAGCGATCCTGGCCTGGACGACTTCGCCGTGGCCGCGGTCTATCCGGTTGGGGCAATGTCCAGGCGGTCGGTGATCCGCTTCGGGAACGACATCGCCTTCTGGTCGGCGACCGGACCCCGGCTGCTGTCCAGCACGGACCAGTACGGAGATCTCAAGCAGGCCAACATCGGGCGCGAGGTGCAGGATCTCATTGAGACGATCACCGGGTCCAGCCGAGACGAGGTGTTCTGCCTGAACGACCTGGACAACAACCGGCTGATCTGGTACGCGCCGTCCGGCAGCGTGCAGCAGAACAACCTGTGCCTGGTGTACTACTACGACCAGCCTCGGTGGACGCGGTACAGCGGTGGACGCACGGCGATGGTGGACGGGTTCGTGGTCGGGCGCGAGTCCGGAGGCGGCCAGTCCATCTACACCCTGGGCTACGACGGATCCGTGTACGAGGCTGGGTCTGCCGCGGACGACGCAGGGACGGCCATCTCGTCCTACTACTACACCGCCTGGATCAACTTCGGGGCGATCTCGGACGCTGCGCGGACACTCTGGATGGACCTGCTCTACGGCGCCGGCGGCGACCTGGGCTTGACCTCGGAGTACGAGGAGGACTTCACCGGAATCTTGACCGAGTGCGAGCCACCGCGGAAGCTGATCGGCGGCCAGGGGTTCCGCTGGGACGACCCGAACGCGGCCTGGGACGACGACCGCTTCAAGTGGGACCAGGCCGGCAAGGGTATCAAGGAGCTCGGGATGCCGGGGATCAGCAACATGGTGCGGATCAAGTTCTCGTCCGACGGCAGCGGTGGATACGAGCTGCTGGGGTTCCGCATCGAGGCGCGTCAGAAAGGGGCTCGGGCATGAGCTGGACGACGCAGAAACGCGACTACTTCACGTCAGGCGAAATCTTCAAGCTCTGCCAGGAGCATCGCCTGGACTGGCACAACCTCGCGGCGTTCACGGGCGTCTGCGGCGCCCTGGCCCGCAACAGCGAGTGGCACGACCTGATGGACGAGGTGGAGGAGAGGATCGGCGTGGTCCTGATCACGCAGATCATGGAGGGCGAGCAGGCGACCTTGGAGATGATCCCGGATCCCGCCCGGCTGGTCGGGGCCTACGAAGCCGACCTGCGACACGCGATCATTCCCCTTCTCGGGGACTTGTTCTCGCGTTATCATTTCCGCAGGATCACGGCTTTGGTCCCGTACTCCAGGTTCAGGACGCGGCGTGCCCTGGTTCGCTGCGGGTTCCGGCAAGAGGGCAAGATCGAGGAAGGTGTGCATCTCCGCGGGTTCGGTCCCGAGGATCTGTTCATCTTCGGCATGACGGCACGGAAGTACAGGGAGACGAAGCATGGGACTGTTTGATGGATTGGTTGGCGGCCTGACCGGCCTGGTGAGCGGCGGTCCGGTCGGGGCCGGCCTGGGCGCCCTGGGCGGCCTGTTCGGCCAGAACGACGCCCGCACGGAGTCCGGGGTCAACCTCCGGCCGCTGACGCCGCAGGAGCAGGCCATCCAGCGGCAGGCCATGTCGCAGATCCAGGGCTTGACCGGCCAGCTCGGCGCGGCTCAGGACCCCGGCAACCTCCAGGCGCTCTACAACGCGATCTACAACCCGGCGGCGACGGCCATCAACGAGTCCTTCGTGCGCGGAGGCGCGGCCCAGGACGCCCAGGCGCTCCTGCGCGGCACAGGGCCATCGAGCCGGATGCAGGAGAACGTGGTGCGCCGGCAGGGGCAGCAGGCCCAGGCCCTCGGCAACGCCTCGTCCCAGGCCACGCTCGGCGCGCAGCAGATGGCCGGCCAGCAGGCGGCGACCGCGGCGAACAGCATCGGGGCTCTCCAGGGCGTGCTGAACAGCCTGTACGCAAACCAGATGGGCCAGTCCACCCAGTTCACCCGGGAGCCCGGGGCGGGCGCGAACGCGGCCTTCGGTGCGATGGGCACGGCCCTGACCGGCAACGATAGCTGGTGGAACAAGGGCGGGTCGCAGAAGGTCGGCAACGCCCTCGGCGGCCTGCTCGGGATCGGGGGTGTGTGATGCCCAGCACGGCACTTGGAGGACTGCTCGGCGGGATGGACCAGGGGCGGCTCCGGAACGAGGAGCGGCGCCGGGCGCAGCACAGGATGGACCTGGAGACGGCGCAGGAGGCGCGGCTGCGCCAGGCGCAGGATCTCGCTCTCGGCCTGTCGGCCCTGGACCTCGCGAGCAACTCGACCCCGGAGACCGGAGCACTCCGGGAGCAGGTGATCGGCAACGTGGCCCCCGGCTACCTCCCGGCGGCTTCGGCTCAGATGCGGGGCGGCGCGGCTCCTGCCCAGCCGGGGGTGACTCCTTCTCCCGGTGCCGCGTCCGCCCCCCTCGGCGGGCTGATCCGTGGCGCAGGCATGGCGCCACAGGGGGTGCCTGGCTCTCCGTCCCCTCGGAGTCAGGCATCCCCGCAGCCCGTCTACGGCCCGCCTCCGGCCCCGCCCAAGCTCTCGGTCACGACGCCGACGGCGGCGGCCGACTCGGCTGCTCCGGCGCCGTCCGGCCGCCCTGCGGGTATGGCGAAGGGACTGCCGGCGGGCGAGTTCGGGTACGGGTCTGCGGAGGCTCGTCGTGGGGCGGAGATGGCCGACGCGGAGCACCAGAGCAAGCTGCTGGCCCTGGACCTCGGCCGCAAGGCGTTCGAGGCGCAGCGGCTCTACGGCGACGGCGTGGCGGCGAGCGCGATCAGGTTCATGAACGACCGCTTCGGCTCCACGCAGAAGGCGCTGAACGCCGACCCGACCGACTTCAACGCGGCCCTGTTCGAGTTCAAGTCTCAGCTCTACGAGAAGGGCATGACTCCGGAGCAGGTGAACGGCTACCTGTCCGACCTGACGAGCGCCTACGCCCAGCAGATGAACCTCAAGGCGAAGCGCATCGAGGCCAGCGCGAAGGCGACCGACGACGAGCGGCTGTGGCTTGCTGCAAAGACGCGCGAGCAGGGCGCGTTCAAACAGCACGTCGCGGAGTCCCTAGGCCTTCGGTTCTCCATCGACCCCAACTTCAACGTGATCATGCAGGGCATGACCGCCGACGATCCGCGACTGGTCGCCTACAACGACATCGTGGACCGCAACATCGATCGCGTGACCATCGGCCAGAGCGGTATCGCCGTGGCGGCCGAAGCCCTGCGAGCGATGCAGGGACAGGCTGGCGGTCCGCAGATGAGCAGCGGACTTGTGCCCTACGCGCCCGAGTCCGTCGATTCCTCCCTCAACCGCGGCATGACGCCGACCTGGGCGGACGGTACCAAGATGGTAAAGGATCCGCAGAGCGGCAGCATCTACACCATCAAGCCGAACGGCGACGTGGAGTTGTACGAGGCGGCGATCCCGCCCGACACCGGGGAGATCGAGTAGCATGGCGCTCGTCACCGATCCCGACATCATCGCCCGCGTGAAGGCGCTGGCCGAGGCGCAGAGCCCCGAGCAGATCGCCACCCCGCCCGCGGCCGCATCGGTGCGCGTGACGGACCCGGCGACCATCGCCAGGGTGAAGACGCTGGCCGAAAGCCAGCAGCGGATCTCCGTGCCCAAGTCTGCCGTGGACACCTACCTCGCGCTGTACCAGGCCGGGATGCCGATGACGCCGGGCGCGAAGGAGCTGGTGGAAGAAGCGGAGCCGGACTGGGCGAGCCGCTACCTCGCCGGC
>JAGQUI010000225.1 GCA_020438595.1 Propionibacteriaceae bacterium
GCTGGACCACCCTGTCCGAGGAGCAGGCGGTCCAGGACACCCGTGCGGTGGCCACGCTGATGGAGCGGTTCGTGAAGCAGACCGTGGGCTCGGGGGCGTCACTGGCGGTCTGCGGGCACCGTCCCGTGCTGCCGACGATGCTGGAGGCGATCGGAGTGCCCAGCCGGGCGCTCAAGCCGGGCGCCGTCCTGATCGCCCACCTCGGCGCGGACGCCGAAGTCGTCGCGGTGGAGATCCACAAGCCCCGCATCTGACGCGGAATGAGAACCGTCCCCATTTCGCGCCGGCGGGGAATGGGGACGGTTCTCATTCCGCGTCAGCGGGTCGGCGGCGCCGCGCTCCCCCGCACCACCAGCCGGGGCTCGAGCACCACGTGCTGGGTGACGGGTTCGTTCTTCTCGATCAAGTCCAGCAGCAGGGACACGCTGAGGCGTCCGATCTCGTCGAAGTCCTGGCGGATCGTGGTCAGGCCGGGACTGAAGAAGGCCGCCTCCGGGTAGTCGTCGAAGCCGACCAGGCTGACGTCCTCCGGGCAGCGCAGGCCGAGCTCGTGCATCGCGTGCAGGGTGCCGAGCGCCATCGCGTCGTTGCCCACGAAGATCGCGGTCACGTCGTCGTTGGCCAGCACCTCCCGGGCCGCCGCGTAGCCCGAGGCGGCCGACCAGTCGCCGTGCACGACCCGCGGCACGTCCGCACCGGCATCGATCAGGGCCTCGCGCCAACCGACCACCCGCTCGACGCCCTCGTACCAGACGTTCGGGCCGGCGATGTGCCACACCGTCTTGTGGCCCAGACCCAGCAGGTGCTCGGTGGCGAGCTTCGCGCCGACCCGCTGGTCGACCGTGACCACCGGGTAGGAGCCCGGGTTGCCGGCGTGGATCGCGACCATCGGGGGCAGGTCGTTGGCGTCGGCCGCGGGCCTCGACTCGACCTCCGAGATCAGCGGTTGCAGCAGGATGACGCCGTCGGTGGACCGGGAGCGGAGCAGGCTGGCGCCCTGCGCGACCGCGGTCTGGTCCGGATCGGTCAGGTGGGTGATGGTCACCGAGTAGCCACGTCCGCTGGCGGCCTTCTCGATGCCCCGCAGCGCCGCGCTCGGCCCGTAGAGCGTCGTGTCCACGGTGAGCACGCCGATGTTGTGCGATCGTCCGCTCGCCAGGCCCCTGGCCAGCATGTTGGGACGGTAGTCGAGCGAATCCATCGCCTGGTGCACCCGCGCCCGGGTGTGCTCGGCGACCTTGGCGTGCCCGTTGATCACCCGCGAGACGGTCATCGTGGACACGCCCGCGAGCCTGGCGACGTCGGTGAGCGTCGGCGCCCGGTAGCCCGCAGCGCCACCGCCGACGACATCGTTCATGGTGTTAGCGTATTACATACGGTCCCCGGCGGCGGGATTCTCAGCAGCGACAAAGACTGGAAGGCCGTTCACCTCGCGTTCACCCTGCGGTACCGATCCGGTCAATCGCGCTCCCTAGCCTCACGCTCAGAGCAACCGCTCGACCTACTCATCCGAAGTCGAAGGAATAGCGTGAGAATCAAGCCGTTCGCCGCCGCAGCCCTGGTCACCGCGACCGCCCTGGCCTTTGCCGGCTGCGCCGCCAATGAGCCCTCTGCCGAGGGCGGAACCACCGGTGAGAGCCAGACGCTCACCGCCGCGGGCGCCAGCTCCCAGAAGGCCGCTCAGGAGAAGTGGGTCGCCGACTTCCAGACCGCGAACCCCAACATCACCGTGAACTACTCCCCGGACGGCTCCGGCGCCGGGCGCTCCGCCTTCACCGCGGGTGCCGCCGCCTTCGCCGGCTCCGACCGTCCGTTCAAGGACGAGGAACTGGGCGCGGGCAAGTTCGCCGGCTGCGCCGCCGACTCCAGCGCCCTCGACCTCCCGGTCTACATCTCCCCGATCGCCGTGGTCTTCAACGTGGACGGAGTGACGGAACTCACCCTCGACCCGACCACCCTGGCCGGCATCTTCGCCGGCAAGATCACCAAGTGGAACGACCCGGCGATCGCCAAGACCAACCCGAAGGCCGACCTCCCGGACGCGGCGATCACCGCCGTGCACCGCGCGGACGACTCCGGCACCACCAACAACTTCACCGACACCCTGAACAAGACGGCCCCCGACGTGTGGACCGAAGAGGCGTCGGACACCTTCCCGGAGGCCTTCGGCGGTGAGGCCGCCAACGGCACCTCCGGCGTGGTCCAGGCCGTCTCCGGCGGCAAGAACACGATCGGGTACGCCGACGAGTCGCAGGCCGGTGACCTGGGCAAGGCCAGCATCCTGGTCGGCGGCAAGGCCCTGCAGCCGACGGCCGATGCCGCTGCCGCGATCCTCGACGCCTCGGAGACCATCCCGGGCCGGGACGCCAACGACCTGGCCTACTCGCTGAACCGCACCTCCGAGGGCGTCTACCCCGCGGTGCTGGTCTCCTACGCGATCGTCTGCCAGACCTACAAGGACTCGGCGACCGCGACCCTGGTGAAGGACTACGTCGGCTACATGGCTTCGGCCGAGGGTCAGGCCGCCGCGGCCGAGGCCGCCGGTTCGGCCCCGCTGTCCGACGCGCTCCAGGCCAAGGTCAAGACCGCGCTCGACTCGGTCAAGTGAGCCCCGCCAGGTGACAACATCCGTGGGCGGCGCCGGTGGCTCCACCGGCGCCGCTCCGGCACGTAACCTGTGGGGAGCCAGCAGAAAGCAGGACGAGCCCATGTCGCAGAAGCTGACCCGGGAACCGGACGCCGCACCCGGCGGATCCGGACCGAGCCCGCACCCGGAGCGCCCGGACCCGAAGCGCCCCGGCGAGGCGGTCTTCCGCGGGTTCGCCCTCGGCGCCGGCATCACCATCCTGGTGATCCTGGCCGCAGTGGCCGCCTTCCTCCTGGTCCAGGGCTCCCCTGCACTGTTCGCCGACCCGGCGCAGCTCACCGCCGAGGGCTACGGCCCGTTCCTGGAGTGGGTGCTGCCGTACGTCTTCGGCACCATCTGGGCCGCGGTGCTCGCCCTCGCCATGGCCGTCCCGGTCGCGATCGGGATCGCGCTGTTCATCTCCCACTACGCGCCGCGCCGGCTCGCGCAGCCGCTCGGCTACGTGATCGACCTGCTGGCCGCGGTGCCGTCGGTCGTCTTCGGCCTATGGGGTTCGCTGGTGCTCGCGCCCGCGGTCCGGCCGCTCTACGTCTGGCTCAACACGAACCTCGGCTTCATCCCGTTCTTCTCCGGCCAGGTCTCCGGCACCGGCCGCACGATCCTCACCGCTGCGATCGTGCTGGCCACCATGGTGCTGCCGATCATCACCGCCCTGAGCCGGGAGGTCTTCCTGCAGACGCCCAAGCTCCACGAGGAGGCCGCGCTCGCGCTCGGCGCCACCCGCTGGGAGATGGTCAAGATGTCCGTCCTCCCGTTCGCGCGCCCCGGCATCATCGCCGCGATCATGCTCGGCCTCGGCCGGGCGCTGGGCGAGACCATGGCCGTCTCGATGGTGCTCTCCGGTGGTCGCAACATCACGTTCGAGGTGCTCACCTCCGAGAACCCGAACTCGATCGCGGCCCAGATCGCCCAGAACTTCCCGGAGGCGTTCGGGCTCAAGACCAACCAGTTGATCGCCGCCGGCCTGGTGCTGTTCGTGATCACCCTCGCGGTGAACATGATCGCCCGCTGGATCGTCGCCCGCCGCGCCGAGTACTCAGGAGCCAACTGATGACCACGCTCAGCCAGACCCTGGCGCCGGACGCGCTCACCTCCGGCCGGCTGCCCCGGTTCACCGTCCCGGTGGTCGCGGTCGCCTCGCTCCTGGTCGGCGTCGCCCTCGCCACCCTCGTCTCGGGCGGGAACCTCGGCGTCGCCGCGGTCCTCGCCTTCGTGCTGTACCTGGTCGTGATGGAGGTGGCCGCCCGGGTGGTGGAGGGCGCCCGGCAGGCGGCGGACCGCCGCGCGTCGAGCCTGATCACCGGGGCGTTCGTCCTCGCCCTGCTCCCGCTGGGCTCCGTGGCCTGGGAGGCGATCAGCAAGGGCATCCCCCGCTTCGACGTCAACTACTTCAGCATGTCGATGCGCAACGTCGTCGGCGAGGGCGGCGGTGCCGTCCACGCCATCTACGGCACCCTCTACGTGACCGGGCTGGCCAGCCTGATGTCGATCCCGGTCGGGCTGCTCACCGCCATCTACCTCTCCGAGTACGGGCGGGGGAACCGGCTGGCCAAGTCGATCACGTTCTTCGTCGACGTGATGACCGGCATCCCGTCCATCGTGGCCGGGCTGTTCGCCTACGCGCTGGTGAGCATGCTGCTCGGGCCGGGCTACAAGTCCGGGTTCTCCGGCAGCATCGCGCTGTCAGTGCTGATGATCCCCGTGGTCGTGCGCTCCAGCGAGGAGATCCTGCGCCTGGTGCCCAACGAGTTGCGCGAGGCGTCCTACGCCCTCGGGGTGCCGAAATGGCTGACCATCGTGCGGATCGTCATCCCCACCGCGATCTCGGGCCTCGTCTCCGGCATCATCCTGGCGATCGCCCGCGTGATCGGGGAGACCGCGCCGCTGCTGATCGCAGCCGGCTTCACGGCGTCCCTGAACAACGACCCGTTCTCGGGTCCGATGATGACGCTGCCGGTCTTCGTCTACGACTCCTACGCCCACCCGGGCGTCGACGTGCAGGCCTACTGGGACCGCGCCTGGACGGGCGCGCTGACCCTGATCCTGATCGTCATGCTGCTGAACCTGATCGGCCGGCTCATCGCCCGCCGTTTCGCCCCGAAGACCGGACGCTGAGAGAGAACCCATGTCCAAGCGGATTGAGACCACCGACCTGAACGTCTACTACGGCAGCTTCCGCGCCGTGGAGGACGTGACCATCACCATCGAGCCCCGTACCGTGACCAGCTTCATCGGGCCGTCCGGCTGCGGCAAGTCCACCTTCCTGCGCACCCTGAACCGGATGCACGAGGTGATCCCGGGCGCGCACGTCGAGGGCGAGGTGCTGCTGGACGGGGAGAACCTGTACGGCGCCGGCGTCGACCCGGTGCGGGTGCGGCGGCAGGTCGGGATGGTGTTCCAGCGGCCGATCC
>JAGQUI010000226.1 GCA_020438595.1 Propionibacteriaceae bacterium
CCTATAGGCGCACCAGATTCTGACAACTCGGGAGAGCGCCTAGGGTGAGGGGCGTGCGCACGACCACTGAGAAGCTCCCCGGCCTGACCCTGACCACCCTCACCCTCGACGTCCCCCTCGACCACACCGACCCGGGCGGCGTGCAGATCGAGGTGTTCGCCCGCGTCGCCACCGGAGAGGACGGCGCGAACAAGCCCTACCTCGTCTTCCTGCAGGGCGGGCCGGGCCACGAGGCTCCGCGTCCGCTGGGCGTGCCCGGCAGCCCGCCGTGGCTGGCCCGCGCGCTGCAGGACTACCAGGTGGTCATGCTCGACCAGCGCGGCACCGGACGCTCGACGCCGATCTCCTCCCGCGTCGTCCGGGACGGGGATACGGTGCGCGCGGAACTGGTCGCGCCGCTCGCCGGGCTGGACGCCTCCGCCCAGGCCGAATGGCTGCGGCACCTGCGCGCCGACGAGATCGTCAATGACGCCGAGCGGGTGCGGGAGGCGCTTGGTGCGACACAGTGGACGGTGCTGGGCCAGTCGTTCGGCGGGTTCACGACGCTGCACTACCTGTCCACGCATCCGGAGTCGCTCGCCGGCGCCCTGGTCACGGGCGGGCTCAGCGCCGTCCAGCGCCCCGTCGACGACATCTACGCGGCGACCTGGCAGATCATGATCGCCAAGTCCGAGGACTACTACCGGCGCTTCCCCGGCGACCGCGACCGCGTCCGTGAGCTCAGCGCCCTGTGCGCGGACGGGCGGATCACGCTGCCCAACGGCGACCCCGTCTCCCCCGAGCGGTTCCGCACCGTCGGCCACCGGTTGGGCATGCAGTCCGGGGCCGAGTCGCTGCACTACCTGTTCGGGCTCGACCACACCTCGTCCGCCTTCGCCCACGACCTCGCCGGCGCGCTGCCGTTCGAGGGACGCAACCCGCTCTACGCGGTGCTGCACGAATCCAGCTACGCCGACGGCGTCGCCACCCGCTGGTCGGCCGAGCGGACGATGCCCGACCGGGTCCGCGACGACGTCACCCTGCTCGGCGGCGAGCACCTCCACCGCAGCGTGTTCGCCGAGGACACGGGGCTGCGTCCGTTCGCCGCGGCGGCTGGCCTGCTCGCCGATCACGAGTGGAACCAGCTCTACTTCCCCGAGCGGCTCGCGCAGGCCGACGTCCCGGTCGCCGCGGCCGTCTACCACGCGGACGCCTACGTGCCGGCGGAGTTCTCGCTCGAGACCGCCGCACTGCTGCCCGACTGCCGTACCTGGGTGACCAGCGAGTACGAGCACAACGGCCTGCGCATGGACACCGCCGTGCTCGACCACCTGATCGGCCTGCTCAGGGGACGCCGCTGGCTGTGACGCCAATACGGTCCCTGAGGAGTGAGGAACGAGCGAACGCGTCACGAAGGGCCCCGGTGCGCGACAGCCCTTCGTGACGCCCTGCGCTTCGCAAGCTCAGCGCCGGGCTCCTCGGGGACCGTGTCGGGGGATTCTGTGCGAGCGATAGGCTTTCGGCTCGTGATCGACCCGAAGCTGCTGCGTACCGACCCCGACCGAATCAGGCGCTCCCAGGCGGCGCGCGGCGAATCGACCGAACTGGTCGACCAGCTGGTCTCGGCGGACGAGTCGCGCCGCGCGGCGATCGTCGACTTCGAGACCCTGCGCGCAGAGCAGAAGGACCTCGGCAAGCAGGTGGCCCGGGCCCAGGGGGACGAGAAGGCCGCCGTGCTGGCGCGGACGAAGGAGCTCTCTGCGCAGGTGAAGGCGGCCCAGGTCGCGGTGGACGAGTCCGGAACCCGCTTCGAGGAGCTGTTCAAGCAGCTCCCGAACCTGGTCATCGACGGCGTCCCGACCGGCGGCGAGGACGACCTCTACGTGCTCGAGACCATCGGCACCCCGCGCGACTTCGCCGCCGAGGGATTCGAGCCGAAGGACCACATCGAGGTCGCCGAGGGCCTGGCCGCGATCGACATGGAGCGTGGGGCGAAGGTGTCCGGCGCCCGCTTCTACTTCCTCACCGGGCCCGGCGCGCAGCTGGAGATCGCGCTGCTGAACCTGGCCATGGCGAAGGCGGCCGAGTGGGGCTTCACGCCGATGATCCCGCCGGCGCTGGTGCGCCCGTCCGCGATGGAGGGCACCGGCTTCCTCGGCCAGGCAGCCGACGACGTCTACTACCTGGAGAAGGACGACCTGTACCTGGTCGGCACCTCCGAGGTCGCGCTGGCCGCCTACCACTCCGAGGAGATCCTGGACGCGGCCACGCTGCCGCGGCGCTACGCCGCGTTCTCGCCCTGCTACCGCCGCGAGGCCGGCTCCTACGGCAAGGACACCAAGGGCATCTTCCGGGTGCACTGGTTCGACAAGGTGGAGATGTTCGTCTACTGCGCGCCCGAGGACGCCGAGGAGTGGCATCAGTTGCTGTTGGGCTTCGAGAAGGAGTTCATCCAGCTGCTGGAAATCCCGTTCCAGGTGCTCGACGTGGCGTCCGGCGACCTCGGCCTGAGCGCGGCCCGCAAGTACGACTGCTACGGCTACGTGCCCAGCCAGGGCCGCTACCGCGAGATCACGTCCACCTCGAACTGCACCGAGTTCCAGGCCCGCCGGCTGAACATCCGGATCCGGGACGAGAACGGGGTGCGCCCCGCCGCCACGCTGAACGGCACCCTGTGCTCGATGGCCCGCCCGATCATCATGCTGCTGGAGAACCACCAGCAGGCCGACGGGTCGGTGTACGTGCCGGTGGCGCTGCGGCCGT
Source organism: Propionibacteriaceae bacterium (assembly GCA_020438595.1). The sequence goes on from JAGQUI010000226.1 coordinate 2,743, forward strand.
TCCTCGGCGGGCGGGAGTTCCTGCGTCCCGGCGAGTAAGCAGCGTCCGGGGGGGGATTCGGCCACCGACCCCGCCGCTTCGCTACCGCTACTTCGGCTCGCTACCCGTACTCGGGTAGCGTCCTCGACTACGGGTAGCGAGGCTGAGGATTCCACCGGCGTTCATGAGGCTGTCACCGGCGCGAGCTAGCCTTGAGCGCAATATGAAGAACAGTGAACTGGCGGCATGGAGGCCGCAGGTGGTGGCACTGGATATCGACGGGACGCTCGTCGATCACGAGGGAGTGCTACCCGACGAAGTACGCCGATCGGTTCGGCGAGTCACGGCGGCCGGGGTTCCGGTCGTCCTCACGACGGGACGCAGCTGGCATGCCACGCGTCCGGTTTTCGAAGACCTCGGGCTGCCCACGGGCCCCGTGGTCGCGTCCAACGGCGCGGTGACGGTCGACTTCCCGCCCTTCGAGGTGCGGCAGGTGGCCACGTTCAACCCCGCCGACGTGATCGAGAAGGTGCTCCGCGAGCACCCCACGGCCGCGATCGCCGCGGAGGTGGTCGGGCAGGGCTACCGGGTGACCCGGCAGTTCCCGGACGGCGACCTCACCGGTCACATCACCGAAGTCAGCGTCGAAGACCTGGCCGGCAGCGATGTGACCCGCATCGTGGTCCGCGACCCGGAGTCCTCCGACGTGGAGTTCATCGACCTGGCGCAGCGCCTCGGCCTGCACGGGGTGAGCTACTCCGTGGGCTGGAGCGCCTGGCTCGACATCGCACCGGCCGGGGTGAACAAGGCCACGGCTCTGGCCGACGTGGTGGCCGGGTTGGGTTGCACCGCGGCCGACGTGCTCGCCATCGGCGACGGCCGCAACGACGTCGAGATGCTCACCTGGGCCGGACGCGGGGTCGCCGTCGGCGATGCCTGCGCCGAGGTGCAGGACGCGGCCGACCACGTCACCGCGACCTTCGCCGAGCACGGCACGGCGGTCGAGCTCGACCGCTGGTTCGGCACGCGGCGGGCGAGCCGACGGGTGTCGTCGCCGAGCGCGCTGGCGTCCTGACCCCGGGGCTGGGCCGAGGCCAGAACGGCGCGCCCCGGACCAGCCAGCTGCCGGGCCGGGCCGCGGTTCGACGTTCGGTCGAGCAGCCATCCCTTCAGTGACAGGCTGGGCGCATGGACGAGTTCCCCACCGCACGCCTGCTACTGCGGCGCTTCCGTCGGTCCGATGCCCGCGCGCTGCACGGCTACCTCTCGCTGCCCGAGGTGGTGCGCTACGAGCCGTACCCCGTGCAGTCCGTCGAGGACTGCGAGCGGCTCGCGGACGAGCGGGCCGGGCGCACCGACATGTGGGCGGTCTGCTTGCGTGACTCGGGCGAGGTGATCGGGAACCTGTACCTGCACCGGAACGAGCCGCAGGCCTGGCGCACGTGGGAGCTCGGCTACGTGCTCCACCCCGACCACTGGGGCCGCGGGTACGCCTCGGAGGGAGCGTCCGCCCTGGTCACGACCTGTTTCAGGGCGTGGGCGGCGCACCGCGTCACCGCCGGGTGTGACCCGAGGAACGCGGCATCCTGGCGACTGCTGGAGCGCCTCGGCTTCCGCAGGGAGGGTCACTTCCGGGCGAACGCGTTCTTCGAGACCGACGCCACCGGCAACCCGGTCTGGCACGACAGCTACTTCTACGCGGTGCTCGCGGAGGAGTGGCAGGCGCCCCCGCCTGGTCGGGGTTTCGCCGGTCCGGGCGAACCTGCCCCTACATACGCACGCCGGCACGATTCAGGTTGACCTCAACCAACGGCACCGACCCGTCGATCGACTGCACCGACCGTGCGGCTCGCAGCAGAGCGGCCCGGGCCGGCGGCGCAGGGGTAGCCTGATTCGGTAGATCGATTCAGGGGGGTCCGAGGTGGTGCATCCCTACCTGCGTGAGCCGGAGTTCATCACGCAGCTCAAGGACGGCACGGTCAAGCAGCTGAACCCGTTCAGCGGCACCGAGGTGTGGACGGTGGCCGGCCGTGGCAACCGTCCGCTGGGTGTCGTGCTGCCCGACCCGGTGCCGCTCGACCCCACCCAGCACGGCCGGTACTGCCCGTTCTGCGAGGGGCGCTACCTGGACACCCCGCCGGAGAAGTCGCGGGTGATCCGGCTGGCGGACGGGGCGTGGGAGACCCGCTACCGCACGCCCGCCGAGGAACTGGACGCCACCGTGGCCGAGTTCCGGCGGATCCCCAACCTGTTCGAGATCCTGTCCTACGACTACTGGCACCTCAACTACGGCTACGAGCTGCCCGCCCGCGTCCGCGACCGCAAGGCCGCC
>JAGQUI010000227.1 GCA_020438595.1 Propionibacteriaceae bacterium
CGGCGTCCTCGTCGGCCATCGGCTGCCCGAGCGCACCCGCGAGCTGGTCACGATGACGTTGGGCCTGTTCACGCTGGTGCTCGGTGGGCGCGCGGTCGCGTCCGGGCTGTCCGATGCGCTGGCCGCGGAGGTCGGCGCCGACGCCCGGCTGCTGGTCGTGCTGGGGGCGCTGCTGATCGGCGGGATCCTCGGCTCGCTGTGGCAGATCGAGCGTCGGCTCGACCGCGGCGCCGAACTGCTGCACGACAGGTTCGCCGCCCGCACCGAGGGCAGCCGGTTCGTGGAGGGGGCGGTCACCTCGACGCTGGTCTTCTGCGTAGGCCCGCTGTCGATTCTCGGCTCGCTGTCGGACGGCCTCGGCCAGGGCGCGGAGCAACTCCTGGTGAAGGCCGTGATGGACGGGTTCGCCGCGATCGCGTTCGCCTCGTCCTTCGGGATCGGGGTGATGGCGGCGGTGATCCCGCTGGCGATCTACCAGGGCCTGCTCACCCTGCTCGGGTTCGTGCTGGGCAACTTCATGCCGGCCGGCCACATCGACGCGATCGGCGCGGCCGGCGGCGTGATCCTGCTCGGCCTGGGCATCCGGCTCGCCGGGATCAAGCAGATCCCGGTCGGCGACCTGCTCCCGGCCCTGGTGGTCGCACCGCTGCTCGTCGCGCTGGTGGGGGCGTTCCGCTGATGGCAGGGGGCACACCCGCCACCGACGCGCTCACCCGGGCCGGGGTGGCGTTCGAGTTGCACCCCTACGACCACGACCCGGACAGCACCAACTACGGCGACGAGGCGGCGGACGCGCTCGGTGTGGACCCGCTGCGCATCTTCAAGACGCTCGTGGTCGACGTCGGCACGACCCGTCCCGAACTCGCCGTCGCGGTCGTCCCGGTGGCGGGCCAGCTCAGCCTCAAGCATGCGGCCGCGGCGCTCGGCGCGAAGAAGGCCGCGATGGCGGACAAGGCGCTGGTCGCCCGCAGCACCGGCTACGTGCTCGGCGGGGTCTCGCCCCTGGGCCAGCGCACCCCGTTGCCGACCGTGATCGACGAGACCGCCCAGCTGTGGGACACCGTCTATGTCTCGGCCGGCAAGCGCGGCCTCCAGGTGGAGCTCTCCCCCGACGACCTGGCCGCGGTCACCGGGGCGAGCTTCGCCGACATCGCCCGCTGAGGGTGGACCGAGTAAGGAACCGTCCCCAATCCGGGCCGCCGACGGGGGTGGACCGAGTAAGGAACCGTCCCCAATCCGGGCCACCGACCGCGCAGGGAGCTCAGCCCTCGTACCAGATCGTGCGCTCGGTCTCGCTCACCAGCATGTCGTCGAACTCCACGGTGCGGCGGAGCCGCCGCAGGCGGTAGGGCACCAGCACCTCGAGGCCGGTTCCCTCCGCGTGCTCCATGGTCAGGCGGACCGCGTCGCTGCCCAGTTCTGGCAGTCGCACATCGGCCACGACCACGGCCGCGCGGAGCTCTGCCCGCTGCTCGATCAGTCCGGCGTTCAGGACAGCGATCACGTCCATCGAGGGGGCATCTCGCTATCCATGCCGGCAGCGACCATCCGCTGCTCCCCCGACTGGTCCACAACGACCGCGAACGGATAGAACTCCCGGTGCTTCGCCAACTGCTCCTCCGCGAACCCCATGGCCGGCTCGAGGAGCCCGTCCAGGTCGGCCTGCGCCTCGGCCGATGTCGTGTCGCGCCAGGAGACCGCGGCGTCCCCCGACGCGTCCGGCCCACCGTCCGGTTGGCCCATGCCGTCGATCGAACCACTTCGGAGCTGGGCAACGAAGTCATCCAGCGCGGGCTCAGGAACCCACTCGGCCTCGCGATAGCCCTCGCGCGTGAGTTCCTCCACCACCCGGCGACGGCCCGCCTCGGCTTCCGCGTCCGAGTCGAAGTCGGTGCAGTTCGCCCACCCGCTTCGACCCGGAGCACCGCTGAAGCCCAGTTCCACGAGCCGCGGCCCGTCCACGACGAGAAGGTGCACCTCCGTACCCCGGGGTGCCTTGCGCTCAAGCCGGGTGCTCATCCGGCCACCGTAGCGGCGACGGTGCCGACACGTCGGGAATCCCGGCCATTCCGCCGGATCCGGGGCGCTCAGTTCTCCAGGGCGACCGCGAGGGCGGCCCGGCCGCGGTCCAGCGACTCGCGCAGCACGCGGTCCTGGGCGTGCCGCAGGTCGTCGAACGGCAGCCGGGGCAGGCCGTCCGCGACGGCGTGCCAGGCCAGGTCGCCGATCGTGCGCTGCGCGACCACCGCGTCCTGCATCGCGCCGAGGGCCTCGGTGACCGCCTCCCAGCGAGCACGGCGGATCTCGGCCCCCTCGCCCAGCACCGGCACCAGCAGTTCCGCGCCGTAGCGGGCCCGCTTGGCCGCCTTGCGCACCTCGTGCCAGCGGGTGAGGTCGCCCGGACGCGCGGACGCGTGCGCGTCCAGCTCACGCACCCGGGCCACGGCCTGGTCGAACATCGGACGCAGCACCACCCGGGCGGGTTCGTCCGCCATCCGGTCCAGGCGCGGTGCGGCCAGCAGCTGCTCCAGATCCAGCTGCAGCCGCTCGTACCGGTCGGTGCCCATGCTCTCGACCAGGTTCCGGTGCGCGTCGGCGTGCGCCGCCACCAGCGCCGTCTCGATCCGGGCAGCGACCAGCTCGCGGCCACCGTCGGGCAACTCGTCGAGTGCGGCGAGCAGCTTCTCGCGGAGCACCTCGGCGTCGCGGGGAGCGCCGAGCTCCTCGGCGTGCCAACGCAGCTCGGCGCGGAGCTGCTTCGTGGTGCCGGTGCCGAAGACGCCGGTGTAGGTGCGCAGCACGCTGCGCAGGCGGCGGGTGGCCACCCGGCTGCGGTGCACGGCGTCCGGCTCGTCGGCGAGCACCGCGACCTCCCGGTTCTGCAGCACGCCCACCTGCTCGGCCAGGTAGGCGAGCACGGCGGCGCGCGCCGACTCGTCGTCGTTCTCGGTGGCGGCCAGCGCACGATCCAGCGCCCGCGCGATCTTGGAGGCGGCTTCGGCCCGGTGGATCCCCGCCCGGGCGAGCACGGCCTCGACCCGGTCCAGCAGCGCCGCGTCGCCGCCGACCAGCTCGACCTCGGCCTCCCACCACTCCTGCTCCTGGCCGCCGACGCTGGCCCGCACCTGGTCGGTGCAGGTCACCGCGAGCACCGTGCCGTCCGCCGCACACAGCTGTTGCTCCCTGCGCCGGGTGCGGAGCACGGCCACGGGGATCACCGGCGCCGCGTCGAGGGTGTCGCTGACCCGCTGCCGGAACGCACGGGGCAGCCGCCGCTGCGCCAGCGGCGCGTGCAACTCGATCCGCTCGTCCGGCGCCGACCCCGGCAGTTTCAGGTGCCAGCCCTCGTCGCTGCCTCCGACGCGGCGGCGGATCACCTGCCACGCCCTGGTCAGGCGGTAGTCGGGGGCGTCGTAGTAGGTGGCCTCCAGGGCGAACTCCGAGACAGGTCCCTCGGTGGCGATACCGGTGAGACCGGGCAGGTCCTGGCCCTTGCGCAGGTTGTACTTCCGCTCGACCTCGACCTGGCTGGACATGCTCAGCTGGTGCTCTCTTCGGGACTGGTCAGCACCCCGCGCTCGTCGACGGTCCCGCTCTCCCGCGGCGCCGGGGGTTCGGCCTCCCGGTCGCGGTCGCGACGCCGCCGCGTCATCGGGTCCTCCTCGTCCGGTCCCAGCGAGGAGACCAGCAACACCGGGGTGACGGCAGCGAAACCCCACACGGCCAGCGCCGACAGCGATCGCAGTTGCAGGGACGCCGGCACCACCGCGCCCGGGTTGGCGGCGGCGACCCGCTCGGCCTCCGAGCCCGGGCCGAGCAGCTGCCCGACCTGCCAGCACACGATCCCGGCCAGGAGTCCCGAGCCCACCGCGAGCAGCGCGGTCGGCCAACCGAGCGGACGGAACCACTTCCAGGTGACCAGCCCGAGCCCGACCCCAACGATGGCTCCGGTGATCACGAACCAGACGTCGGCGGCAACGATCTCGGTGACGCCGCGCTCGCTCATCACCGCCACGCTGGTGGCCTCGTCGATCTGCCACGTGGGCACGGTCACCACGGACGCCCAGAACATCGCAGCCAGCACGCCGACCACCGCCGACAGTCCGGCGAGCAGCAGCACCCACGCCAGCACGGACGGCTCGGCGCTCGCGCGCCGCGGCGGCGGCGCCTGCTCCTCGGTGATGGTCGTGCTCACGGGTGGCAGCTTAGTAGCGGCGTCGGGGCGGTCCCGCGCCCCGGGATCATCCGGTCACGCAACTCGGGCCGAGCAGGGCCTTCAGGTCGGCCATCAGCGGACGCGACGGCGCGACCCGCAGCCCCTCGTCCAGCTTCCACACCTTCGCCCCGCTGGTCGCCGAGACCAGCCGCACCCGCACCTCGGTCGGCCCCGGATGGGCCCGCAGCACGTGCCGGAGCTGCTCCACCACCGCGGGGGTGCACCGCACCGCGGGCAGCTGGATCACCAGCGGCCCGGACGGTCCCTCGGACACGTCCGGGAAGGCGACCTCCTGACCGGTCATCTCCAGGCTCTCGTCCTTGGTCCGGATCCGCCCCTTGATCCGCACCACCGTGTCGGTCGCCAGGGACGCGGCCACGGTCGCGTACACCTTGGGGAACAGCAGCACCTCGATCGCGGACTCGAGGTCCTCCACGGTGGCGATCGCCCACAGGTCGCCGTTCTTGGTCTGCTTGCGCACCACCTGCGTGATCATCCCTGCGATGCTGACCATGCCCTCGCGGGGCCCGTCGTCGGCCCGCAACTCCCCGATGCTGAGGTCGCGCTGCGCGGCCAGGATGTGCTCCAGCCCCTGCAACGGGTGGTCGCTGACGTAGAGCCCCAGCATCTCCCGCTCGAAACCGAGCCGGACCCGCTTCTCCCACTCGGGCACGTCGGGCACCGGCGCCGCCGCGAGCTTCTCGGTGCTGCCGAAGTCGCCGAACAGGTCGTCCTGCCCGTTGGCCTGGTTCCGCTTGAGGTCGATCACCTCGTCGACCCGGCGCTCGAAGCACTCCATCAGGCCGCGCCGGGTGTGCCCCATCAGGTCGAAC
>JAGQUI010000228.1 GCA_020438595.1 Propionibacteriaceae bacterium
ATCGAGGTACGCACCGTCGCGTCGCGTCCGACGGCCCGGGTGGCGGCGAGTCTGGCGTGGCGTCTGCGGCGCCAGGTGTTCATGGAGTTGGGTGACCGGGCCCGGATCGACAGTCATGGCGATCGGACATGGGCCCGCACCTTCCTCGACGACGACCTCGCCACCACGACGGAGCCCTGTGTCGATCCTGACGATCCGACGATCCGGGAGGAACTCGCGGCCGTGCTGGCGTGGGCGAGCGATGAGGACCTGATCACCGACGCGGATGCACGCCTGTTGGTGGATGTGGTGGCGGCGGCGGAGGCGTGGCGGGCGGGCTACCCGGACAGCATTCCGCTGCTGGGCGATCACGTGTGTGACCGGGTCGCCGCGCGCTGGGGAGTTAGCGGACGGACGGTCCGCCGCCACGCGAGGCGGGCGATCACCACCCTGGCCGGTGCAGTCGAGGCTGAGGGCCGCGCGGCTGTTCTTCGCCGGATTGCTGCTTAGCCGGATGTGTCCGGATCGAGGGTGCTTTCCCGGCTTAGTGGGTGGAGGAGGTGTTCAGCCCGATGAGTGATGTCTCGACTGCCGAGGTCGCTGAACTGTTCGCACTGTTGGGTGAGGAGCCGGCCGCGATCCGTGCCCTGGCTGATGCGTTGGCGACGTTGCAGGCGATCCAGACTGCCAAGCAGCGATTGTCGGTGCTGCCGAGCACGGTGCTGCGCGCCGGGCTGCGCGAGCGGGCGGAGGTGCTGCGGCCATGACCACCGCGATGAGCCCGGTCGTGTCGGTGGAGGATCTGCGGCGCGCCTACCGTGCCGCGCTTGCCGGCGAGTTCCGGCACCCGAACCACCGCACGCCGATCCCGGCCGATCCTGGGTCGTCTGGGTGGGAACCCGGCTCGGCGGAGCAGGTCGTGCTGGTGGTCGGCGCCTGTGGTGGCGCCGGCGCATCGACGGTGGCGCTGGGTCTGGCTACCTGTGCGGGTGAGGCGCGGCTGGTGGAGTGCTGCACGGTGTCGGCCTCTGGTCTGGCGGGGGCGAGCACCGCCGAGATGGGTGTCACCAGCCACGGCTGGGTGCAGGGCACCCGGGACACTGTGTTGATCGAGCGACGCTCCGATCGGGTGCTCAGCTTCGCCGCGATGCCCGCCCCGGCTCCGACCGATCGTCGGCTGACGGTCGTTGACTGCCCGGGCGACGTCGATGTTCTGCTGGCCACCTCAGGCTGGCTCGGGGAGCTGGCTCGCACCGTGTCGTCGGTGGTCGTGGTGTCGCGTCCGTCCGCCCCTGGGCTGCACAGACTCGAGGCCGTTGTCGGTCTGCTCGGCGCAGCTCGTGTTCATGGGGTGCTGGTTGGCACACCGCGACGCTGGCCCCGGCAGCTCGACCACTACCAGGGCCCCCTGTGCAGGCAGCTGCGCGCCGAGTCGCGCCTGGTGCTGGTGCCTCACGATGCGCGTCTTGCGTTGGAGGGTCTCACCCCGGATTCGTTGCCGGTGTCGTTGCTGGCCGCTATTTCGCCCGTGTTCGAAGGCTTGAGAGGAACGTTGCGATGATCCTTGCAGCGATTGCTGCCGGTGTGGTGCCGGCGTGGATTCCGTTGAAGGTGTGCCCGAAAGCACCTCCGGGTGCGCAGCAGTATGCCGATGACATCACCGGCTATGTGTTGTGGGGCGTGATCATCCTGTTCGCGGTCGGGGTGATTGTGTCGATCGGCGCGATCGTGGCGGGCCGGATCTTCAACATGCCGCACGCCAGCAAGGCGGGCATTGTCGGCATTTTCGTCGTCGTGCTGGCCGCGATCGCGTTCGTGGTTGCCCCGGGAATTGTCGACAGCATCCTCGGGAACGGCTGCATCTGATGCGCACCGTGCCCACTCGCCGCCTCCCGACAGAGCAGGTTCCGTGGAGCCGGAATCGGCTGTTGGCGATGCTGGCCGGCATCGGGTTCGGAGTCTGCGTGCTGCTGGCCGGTCTGGCGATCGCGGGGTGGTCGGCGGTCGTGGAACCCGTCCCGACAGCGCCGGCGGCGACGGCGACCCAACCCGACGGAAGGGCTGCGTCGGTGCGGGACCGGATCGCTGCGGCCCCGATGGCCAGCGTCGACCCGGACGCGGCATTCAGCCCCGACCCTGCGACCACGCAGCTCCGGCAGATCCTGGTTCCGGTCGCCTCCGTGGAGGCCGGCCCGGCGGGGGTCCCGGCCGGGTTCCCCCGCACGCCGCAGGGTGCGGTGGGCCAGTTGGCGGCGATCGAGAAGTCGGTTCTGGAGTCGATGAGCCTGCCGGTGGCCCGCGACGTCCACCAGGCGTGGGTCCAGCCGGGCGGACCGGCCGTCGAGGACTGGGAGCTGACCCGGGATGTGGAGGCGTTCCTGGCCGCCGGTCGTCAGGGCGGCCAGGCGAAGGATGTCACCACCTTGGTGTCGGCCACCCCTGCCGCCGCGATCGTCAAAGGGGTGGACGGGCCGGACTGGGTGCTGGCTTGCGTGCTGATGGACGTCCAGGTCGCGATCCGCACCGATGCCCGGATGGGCTACGGCTTCTGCGCCCGCATGCAGTGGAGCCCCACCGAGCAGCGCTGGCTGATCGCCGCCGGCGCACCGCCGGCGGCCGCGCCGTCGACCTGGCCGGGTTCGCGGGCGGCGGCCGCTGCCGGCTGGCTGTCGTGGACCGAGGAATTGGAGCGATAGCGATGGCGTGGGATCCGTTCTCCAAGTTGGCTTCGACGGCGGCGCAGATCGTCACCGACGCCTGGACCGCGGCCTGGCTGAGCGTGTGGAACGCCGGCTTGTGGGTGCTGCGGCTGGTCCTGTCGTGGATGGACGCCTGGCTGACCCCGGACTTGTCCGCGGATGGGCCCGGCCATGACCTGTATCAGGTGACGTTCTGGATCGCCGGGGTGTTGGTGGTGGTCCTGCTGGTCGTCCAGCTCGGTATCGCCGCCGGCCGGCGGGACGGCAGGGGCCTGGCCCGGGCGGGAGTCGGGCTGGCCCAGTTCGCGGTCCTGACCGGCGGCTGGCTCGCCTACACCGTCGCGGTCACTGTCGCCGTCGGCGGCCTGACCCGGTCGGTGATGGAGCAGCTGCTGGGGGTGACGTCGTGGAACTCGTGGCAGCCGTGGACCGGCCTGGACACCAAGCAGATCAGTGACGCCGGCCTGGCGACCGTGCTGGGCCTGCTCGGGTTGTTGATGTGGATCGCGGCGATCGGGCACCTGCTGGTGATCCTCGCCCGGGACGCCGCACTGATGGTGCTGGTCGCGACCGGCCCGATCGCCGCCGCCGGCCTGGTCACCGAGGGCACCCGGGCCTGGTTCTGGAAGGCGTTCCGCTGGTTCCACGCCGCGGTCGCCACCCCGCTGCTGGTCGTGATCGTGACCGGGGTCGGCACCAAACTCGTCGAGGGCGTGGCCGCCGGCAAGACCGGCAGCGTTGAGGCGTCGGTCGGCACGATGCTGCCCGGGATCGTGCTGATCTGTATCGCGGTCATTTCCCCGGTCGCCTTGTTCAAACTGCTCGCCTTTGTCGACCCTGGCACCTCGTCGGGCGCGTCGATGCGCGCCGGTCTGCAGGCGGCTGGCGGCATTCAGGGACTCCTGCGGGGCAAGCCTGACCAGGCTTCCGATGACGGCACTGCGGCGGCTGCTTCGGCCGGTGGGCAGTCGGCCGGTGAGACGAACGCGGACGCCGCCACCACCAGCCGGGTTGCCGGTGTGATGCAGCACGTCAGCGCAGGCATGGCGATGAGCATCGGCGCGGTGGCCCGGATCGGTGCGCAGGGCACCGCGCTGATGACCGACATGACCAATCAGGAAGGCGTGGGCCACAACACCTATCAGCCCGACTACCAGGGCGGGCCCTCCGACAATGCAGCCCGCGCCAACCGCGAAGCAAACGCCGACAAGCCCAGCACGACCGACCCGCCCGCCAGCACTCCTGGTGGCGCACAGCCCACCGGGCCCGACGGGCCGACCATCCCGACGTCCGGCGCCCCGTCGGTGTCGGGCGAGGCCGGGCCGTCCGGCGGTGCTGGCACCAGCGGCGGGGCTGCTGGGGGTGCCGGCGGTGCGACGGCCGCCGAGGTGGCCGAGGTGGCCGTCGTCGCCCTGTAGGGGCGCGAAGAGACAGGAGACATTGATGGCGGTTGTGTACAGCGACTACACCCGGGACCGGGTGGGCATGTTCCTCGGCCTGACCGGTGCCCAGCTCGGCATCCTCGTCGTCGCGGCCGTCCCCGTGTTGTGGGCGGTCCAGTCCCAGCGCTGGGGTCTGTTCGCCGGCTCGGCGCTTTGCTGGGCGGTGCTGCTGGTCCTGGTGGTGGTGCCGGTCCGTGGCCGTTCCGCGACAGGTTGGCTGCTCGCCGCCCTCGCCCATGCGGTCGGGGTGGTGCTGCGCTGGTCCCGGTGGCGGTCCCGTGCCGCAACCGGCCACACGGAGGATCTCGGCGTCCCGGACCTGCCGGGGGTGCTGGCCGGGATCCGGGTCCACGACGGCCCGCCGAGCGGGCCGACGAACACCCGCTTCGCCCTGATCCAGGACCGGGCGTCCCGGGTGTGGGCGGCGACGGCGGCGATCAGCCACCCGGGCCTGGCGTTGGCCGACGGTTCGGAGCGGGACAGCCAGGGTCGTGGTCTGGCCGGCCTGTTGAACGCGTGCGCGCGCACCGAACTGGTCAGCGAGGTCCAGTTCCTGATCCGTTCGGTTCCCGACGACGGCGCCGAACGCGAACAGTGGCTGGCTGCCCACCAGAGCCCGACCGCTCCGGAGCTGGCACGTCTGGTGAACACCCAGATGGCCGCCACCCTCACTTTGGCCGGGGTCCGTACTGAGGCGTTCTGCACCATCGTCGTCCCCGAGACCCGGCTGGGCCGTGAAGCCAGGGAGTTCGGCCGCGGCATCGACGCCCGGGCCCGGGCGATGGCCATGCTGATGGCCGAGGTCGAAACCCACCTGCGGGCCG
>JAGQUI010000229.1 GCA_020438595.1 Propionibacteriaceae bacterium
TACGAGCGTGTGCCCGGCGTGGTCATGATCGCCGAGGAGTCCACCTCCTTCGGCGGCGTCACCAAGCCCGTCCACCACGGCGGCCTGGGCTTCGGCTTCAAGTGGAACATGGGCTGGATGAACGACTCGCTGCGCTACCTGGCGCTCGAGCCGATCCACCGGCAGTACCACCACAACGAGATGACGTTCGCGATGGTCTACGCCTACTCGGAGAACTTCATCCTGCCGATCTCCCACGACGAGGTCGTGCACGGCAAAGGGTCGATGATCAACAAGATCCCGCAGGACACCTGGCGTCAGTTCGCCACCCTGCGCGCCTTCTACTCCTACATGTGGGGCTTCCCCGGCAAGAAGCTGATCTTCGCCGGCTGCGAGTTCGGCCAGCGCAGCGAGTTCAACGAGGGGAACAGCCTGGAGTGGTGGGTCTCCGACCTGTGGGGCCACCACGGCCTGCAGCGCATGTTCAAGGACCTCAACGAGCTGTACCGGAGCCATCCGGCCTTGTGGGAGTTGGATTCCGAGCCGGAAGGGTTCCGCTGGATCAACGCCGACGACGCCTCCGGCAACACCTACTCCTGGCTTCGCACGGACAAGGACGGCAAGTCGGTCGCCATCGCGGTGAACTTCTCCTCCGAGCCGTGGACGCGATACCGCCTCGGGCTGCCGAAGCCCGGAGTGTGGAAGGAGATCTTCAACTCCGACGCCGGCGTCTACGACGGCTCGGACGCGCACGGCAACCTCGGCCAGGTGGAGGCGAGCGAGGATGGCTGGAACGGCCTGCCGGCCAGCGCCATCGTGGTGGTGCCGCCGCTGGGTGCGGTCTACTTCGAGTACGCCGGCGAGGAGTGATCCGGGAGTCCCTGCCGTTCGTGGTCACCGACGGCAACGCGATGGTGGACTTCGGCGGCGACGACCCGTCCGAGCGGATGCACCTGCTGTTGGTGAACACGTGCCGGCTGGCGTTCTCCGACGAGTCCGTGCTCCGCGTCGAGACGAGCGTGGCGCTGTCTGATCGGGCGCGTCGCCGGGCCCTGCACCGCGCGGGCTTCCGCCTGGAGGGCGTGGCCAGGGACCGCTGGATCACGCCGGACGGCCGGCTCGACCAGGCGTGGTACGCCCGGTTGAGGGACGATCCCGCCGAGGGGCGGGAGGCGTTCACCGCGGTGATGAACACGGTCACGGCGCGCAAGCGGGTGATCAGCCACCTGCTGCTCACCGACGAGGCCGGCCGGGTGTGCATCCTCGAGACCACCTTCAAGCCGGACTTCGAGCTGCCCGGTGGCATCCTCGAGGTCGGCGAGAGCCCGCGGGCCGGGCTGGTCCGTGAGGTCGAGGAGGAACTCGGCCACACGGTCAGCGTCGGCCGCCTGCTGGTCGTGGACTGGCTCGCGCCCTACCTCGGCTGGGAGGACGCGGTCGAACTGATCTTCGACGGCTGCGAGATGCCGGCCGGCTCCGTCCCGCTGCTGCAGCCCGACCTGCGCGAGATCCGCGCCGTGCACTGGTTGCCCGCCGACGAGGCCGCCGCGACGATGGCGCCGTTCGCGCGCGGCCGCCTGCTGGCCGCCCTCGACGCCCGTGAGGAGGGGCGCACGCTCTACCTGGAGGCCGGCGAGCAGATCAGCTGAACCTGCTGGGGGAAGGCCTTGCTGAAGTAGTTGGCCCTCGCGCTACTATTCGCGTGAGGCTAACTTTCCATGACCACGGCGACCGCACCAGCGACGACCGCGCCCGGCACCCCGCCGGTGCGGCGGCTCGGGCTGCTGCTCGCGGTGTACCTGCTGGGCATCTTCATGGGCGCGATCGACACCGGGATCGTGACGCCGGCCCGCACCATCATCCAGAACGACCTCGGGGTGGACGACTCCACCGGCATCTGGATGATCACGATCTACACGCTGGCCTACGCCGCGTCCATCCCGGTGATGGGCAAGCTCGCCGACCGCTACGGCCGCAAGCCGATCTACCTGCTCAGCATCACCCTGTTCGGCGTCGGCTCGCTGCTCTGCGGCCTCAGCCAGGACGTGGGCAGCTTCGAGATGCTGATCATCGCCCGGGCGATCCAGGCCATCGGCGGCGGCGGCATCGTGCCGATCGCGACCGCCGAGTTCGGCACGTCCGTCCCGCCGGAGAAGCGCGGCATGGCGCTCGGCCTGGTCGGCGGGGTCTACGGGGTGGCGAACATCTTCGGCTCCAGCGCGGGCAGCCTGATCCTGGACATCTTCGGCACCCAGAACTGGCAGTTCATCTTCTACGTGAACGTGCCGATCAGCATCCTGATCATCGTCGGCGGGTTGCTCATCCTGCCGAACCACAAGGTCGAACAGGTCGCGAAGATCGACCTTCTCGGGATCACCCTGCTGGTCGCGATGATCCTGTCGCTGCTGTACGGGCTGCGGAACATCGACTTCTTCGACCTGGGCGCCTCGATCACCGGTACCGACGTCTACCCCTACCTGCTCGGCTTCCTGGTGCTGCTGCCGCTGTTCATCCTGGCCGAGCGCCGCGCCGCCGACCCGGTGCTGAACCTCGGCTACTTCACCGACTTCGCGATCGGCGTGACCCTGCTGCTCGCGTTCCTGTCCGGCGTGATCCTGATGGGGGTGATCTTCGTCCCCCAGTTCGCGGAGAACGCGCTGGGCATCCCCACCGGGGACGGCGGCTACTTCGTGATCATCCTCGGCCTCGCCTCCGGGATCGGCGCCCCGCTCTCCGGGACGCTGACCGACCGGTTCGGCCCCAAGCCCGTGCTCGGCTTCGGGGTGGTCGTCTCGGCCATCGCCGCGGCCGTCGGGGCGTGGTGGGCGATCCCGTCCCCCTCCTGGGCCAGCGTGTGCACCACCCTCGCCCTGATGGGCCTGGGCCTGGGCTTCACGATCGGCTCGCCGCTGAACTACATGATGCTCGACCGCACGCCGGCCGAGGAGTCGAACTCGGCGCTGGCGACGCTCTCGCTCGTCCGCTCGATCGGCACGACGCTCGCCCCGGCGTTCCTGGTCGGCTTCCTCGCGCACGCCGGGACCGACCTGCAGGCGAACCTCACCGCCGTCTTGCCGACGCAGGTCAGCGCCCCCGCGCTCCCCTACGCCGCCGAACTCCAGGCGACGTTCGCCGAACTGAAGGCCGACCCGGACCTGAAGCAGCAACTGAAGGACGTGGAGTTCCCCGACCTCGCGGCGCAGACCACGATCGACATCGACCCGGACGGCGGCGGCACGCTGCCCGACGACCTGGTCGACCTGCTCAAGACCGCCGACGTGACCAACATCACCGCCCGCACGAAGGTCGTCGCGGAGCGGATGTTCGCCGAGCAGACCCCGTCCGTGGTCAGCGACATCACCGACGGGGTGAACACGGGGATCGCCAGCATCGACGAGGCGCGCACAAAGGTGGCCAAGGCCCACACCAAGCTGACGAAGGCGGTGAAGGGCATCGGCAAGGGCATCACGGGCATGAAGAAGGCCCGCCAGGGGATGCGGTCCGGCATCAGGGGCATGGACAAGGCGATCACCGGCATGGACTCCGGCATCGCGGGCATGACCAAGGGGATCCGCGGGATGAGCAAGGGCATCGCCGGCATGACGAAGGGCATCGCGAAGATCGATCGGGACGTCGCAGGGCTCAAGAAGGCCCGCGCCGGGGTGCAGGCCGCCTACGACGCGATCATGGGCGCGCTGCCCCCCGGGACGCCGGAGCCGCCGCCGGCCCAGGAACTGCACGCGAAGCTCGACCAACTGGACGCCGCGATCGCCGGGGCGAAGCAGGGCCGCGCGGCGCTGGTCGACAAGCGGGCGGCGCTCAGGGACAAGCGGGCGGCGCTGAGGGACAAGCGCGCCGCGCTGGCGTCCCAGCGGAGCGTGCTCGCCGGGAAGCGTGCCGACCTGAAGGACCAACTCGCCACGGTGCAGCGGAAGCTCGCCAAGGCACGCGCCGACCGCGCCGACCTGGTAAAGGCGCGCGACGACCTCGCCGGCGTCCGCGCGGACCTCACCGAGACCCGGCACGAGATGGTCGTGCTGCGCGACGCGGTGCCCGGGGCGTTCGAGACGGCGAAGAACGACTACCTGGCCGAGATCGACGCGCTCTCCCCCAGACTGGAGAAGACGTTCCAGGACACGCTCAACGGCGGCTTCCGCGGCATCTACCTCGCCACGCTGGCAGCCGCCGTGCTCGCCGCAGCGCTCCTCCTCGCGTACCCGCGGCGCAAGGAGCCGTCCGGCGTGGCGTGAGCCGCAGGCGCACTGAACGCCCCTCCGCGTCAGGCGGACGTGTCCTGGAAGCGCTCGGCTCCGGGGTGACCTGATCACCCGCTACAGGTGATGCGAGGCCGTTCGTGATCCGGAATCCTTGATCCGGACGAGGGAGCGGGCGATGCAGCCAGCACGACATCACAGCGAGTCGGAGCGGCCCCGACGGGTCCGAAGCCGATTCCTGGTGGCGATCGTCCTGCTGGTCTCCCTCGTCGCGCCGCTCCTGAACTCCTGCGCCGCCCCTGGCACCGATGCGTTGACCGGCACGACCTGGTACATGGTCTCGGGCGTCGAGGGGACACCGGCCTGGTCGTGGACGTTGTCGAACCAGACGCAGAGCCGGTACACGATCCGGTTCGAGACGGACGGGACGTTCGGCGCGCAGGCCGACTGCAACCAGGTCGCCGGCGCGTGGGAGGCCCGCGGGTCGGACCGGCTGACGATCACACCGGGGCCCATGACGTTGGCCTTGTGCGGCGAGAACTCGCTCGACGTCCTCTACGCCGGCCTGCTGGGCCAGGTGCGGAACTGGAACGTCGCCTCGACCGGGATGACCCTCACTCTCGCGGACGGCGGACAGCTCGACTACACCTCGGTCGCGCCCGCTACTCCCCCACCGACCGCGGCCGGGACCACGCCGACTCCGGCGACACCCAC
>JAGQUI010000022.1 GCA_020438595.1 Propionibacteriaceae bacterium
CCGCCTGTACGGCGGCAGGATCTGCCAGCGGCAGGTACTGGCCGAACCGGACCTCCGCGCCTTCCCGCAGGCCCGCAACGCTGCCCTCCAGGCGGAGCGCCGGGAGCGCGGCCCGTTGCGGCAGGTGTGCCGGGAGTGCGAGCAGGCCGTACTCGGCGGCGGTGATCGTCAGGCTTGCCCGCTTCGGGTCCGGCTCGATCCCGGACCAGGTCTGCGTCAGCAGTGGCACCAGCGACTCCTCGAGCCCGAGGAGACGTACCTCGGCGAGGTTCTCGAATCCGCGGTGCACGTGGAAGAACCGCGCCGGCACCCCGTCCGTGCCACGCTCGTCCGGGTCGAAGTGCAGGTTGGTCTTGGCGCCCGGCCCGAACAGGGGGATGCCCTCCACGTCGTAGCCGAACTGGACGGTGGCCCGCCCGGGCCCCGAGTCGAGCTCGTGGCCCTCCTCGTCCGCCATCGCCCACTGCCCGAGCGAGACCCCCACCGACACCGGGTCGACCTTCAGGCCCAGCTCCTCGACCAGGCCGCGGGCGATCGTGGTCAGCCGCGTGGCCGTCCGGTCGCCGAGCGTGTAGCTGACGCCGTCAGCGGTGTCGGTCTTCTCGACGTCACGCCAGGGCCGGCGCTCGTCCTCGTACCGGCCCAGTTGGTCGGTGTTGCGGGCGCGGACCCCACCGCTCGCGGTGAAGACCTCCACCTGCCCGTTCGGGCCGCCGGCGATGTACCCGAAGGGCACGTCGACGGAGGCCACCACCTTGATCCCGAACGTGTCGGCCAGCCTGTCGACCACCCGGCGGTGGTCGGCGAGACACGGGTTCGGGTGGACCGCCACCGGTCCTACGGCCGGAATGCTCGGCCGCTCGGCCAGCCACTTCACATTGGAGCTGTCGATCGTCATCTTCCTCGCCTCCTCAGCAGGTTCCGCTTGCGGTGTAGAACGTGCGCGGGGCGACCGGGTCCGTGGCCTCGGCCAGCCGCAGCCGCTCGTTGTAGGTCGGCGCGCTCGCCGTCCCGGCCCTCAGGTAGGCCCACTTCACCGAACTGCTCTCGACGATCTCGTTGGCCTCGGCCCAGGCCTCCCGGATCGGGATGTCCACCGAGAAGAGCCCCGAGAACGACCAGTAGTAGAAGTAGGCCGCGTAGAGCGCGAAGTAGTACCCGCGGTCGTTCTGGCCCCCGCCGGAATACGACGAGTTGAAGAAGCCGAGCATGTAGTGGAGCCGCTCGAAGGCGGGGATCCACCGCCACACCGGGTGGGCGGTCGTGTGCTCCAGCAGGTCGCAGGCGTGGGTCGCGAAGAACTCCAGGTCGCTCTTGCCGAAGTCGATGCTGTCCGAGGTGCGGACGTCATCGCCCCACACCAGGAATCCGTCCGTCCAGCCGTGCGAGGACATCTGCAGCGCGTCCACCGAGTCGGTGCGCTGCGTGGTCGACGGTGTCGTCACGAAGTCCTGCTGGACCACGCCCGCGTCACCGTGGTTCTGCGTCCAGTCGAACTGGGACAGGCCGGCCAGCGTCGAGGCGAACTTCTCCGCCTCGAGTCGGCGACCATCGATGCCGTCCTTGATCCACCAGGATCCGACGTATTTCGCCATGGGTGCCTCCTTCTGCTCCCCGTGCCGTGCCGATCACGCCACGGGAAGGGGAGGACCGCGAGATGGCCCTGATACCGCGGGGCGGGCCCGCCGCACGGTGCCCCGCATGGGTAGATCTGCGTGTGCTCTGGGTAGTGGGACGCAGGTTCGCGCTACGTGTGAATCCACCTGCTCGCCATCGCCTGCATGGTTCTCGCGGCTGGCCCGAACCACACCGTCGACCGTTCGCCGCGTCGGGCCCGGCGACCCGAGGCGGCCCGCGGTTGGCCACGCAACGGGAGCCGCCCAGGACCAGGAAACCGGCCCCCCCGCTCGCGGACAGGCTGAATTCTGCGAGCCGGACGATCGATCTTCGGCCAGACACGGACACGGGCGGGGCCGGCCACCATCGCAGTGGGACCTGGCGCGGCCTTCGATTCGGGCGAGACGTGTTGAGTGTGTGTGGGGTGTTGGGTAGGTTCGCGGGAACCCCGGGGGCCCGCCCGGGACCCTGATTGCGAGGACACCGCCATGACCGAGCATCTGATCAACGAAGAGAACGCCTGGCAGCGCTTCTGGAATCGCGGCGGGTGGTGGAAGGCGGTCGGGTTCGCGGCCGTGTACCTCGTGCTGTACCAGGTGCTGCCGTTGGCCTTCGCACCCTGGCTGGGTGGCCTGATCGACCACGAGAACACCTTCGCCACCCCGGCGAGCGTGTTCGTCGCGATCGGCCTGGCGTTGGCGATCGGGTCGGTGCTGCTGGTCGTGTTCTCCCTGACGGTGGGTTGGCTGCCGCGTCCGCTGTTCGGACGGCAGCCGGTCGAGGGTCGCTGGTGGATGTGGTTCGCTCCGGTACTGGTGCTGGTCCCGATCCTGCTGCGGGTGTTCGGCACCGACTACAGCGCATACTCCGCCGGCGTGATCGCGGTGACGTTCCTCACCGGGGCGCTGGTCGGGTTCTCCGAGGAACTCCTCACCCGCGGCATCGCGGTCACCCTGCTGCGCCGCCACGGCTACCGGGAGTGGGCGGTGGCCGTGTTGTCGTCGCTGGTGTTCGCGCTGCTGCACAGCGCGAACCTGCTCACCGGCCAGTCGCTGTTCTTCGTGTCGTACCTGCTGGTGTACACCTTCACGTTCGGGCTGCTGATGTACCTGGTCATGCGGGTGACCGGCAACATCGTCTGGGCGATGCTGCTGCACGGCCTGACCGACCCCACGACGATGCTTGCCACCGGCGGCGTGGACCAGGCCAGCACCTCGGCGCAGGGTCCGCTGCTGGGCCTGGTGGGACCGGCGACGATCCTGATGATGGTCGGCGCGATCATTCTGGCGATCTTCATCCGCGGGGACGCCCGGGGACGCGCGTGCGCGAGTGAACCGGCCCGCGAACCGGCCGTCGCCTCACCCGAGCAGCCCACCGGCGAATGAGGCCGCGCTGCGGCCACCGGCGCTGCGTGTGCAGCCCGCGGAACTCCCACTGCACTCGCACCGACGGGTCGCGCTGGCGATCGCCGCACTGAGCGTTGTCGGGGCGGCGGCGGGCTCGTCGTCGGCCTTGGTCGTCCCGCCGCGGACCCGGAGGTGGTCTCGGCCGAGATCTCGGTGGCGCTCGCGACCGCGGTCGGGATCGCGATGAGCCTGTACCGTCGGGCGGTCACGCAGGAACGCCAGCGGGCGCGGGAGGCGGAGGCCACGAGGGACGCCGTGGCGAGCCGGCGCGTGGCCGAGGATCGGCTACGGAACGCTCGCGAACTCCATGACGCCGTCGGCCACCACGCCGGACCGGCTCTGGCGTTAGGGGTGCCTCACCACGTCAGCCACCGCCTCTTCCGCCGCGCTCTCCTACCTTCGCGTGCCGGTCGAGACCGGGCCTACCTGGCTGACGAGGTTCAGGCGGGGTCTTGGGTGGTGGCCTGCCGGCTGAAGCAGAGCCTGCGTCGCTGTTTGGCGGTGGTGCCCCGCACCCGAGGGTCAGCCCGTCGCCTTCCGGACCAGAGCCGCTGCGATCTCCCCGCGACGCATCGCCTCGATGCGGACCTCGCATCCGCTGCCTTGGGCGGCACCCACGCCTGGGCACTGTCATCGAGCCACGTCGGTGCAGACTCCTGATCGGAGCCGGATCACCGGCCGCTCTCCGCCGGCCCTATCGAGCCGACGTCTCGCCTGCTGGCGCTTTCGCCACCTGCCGTCGCGCCTCGTCGATCGTGGCCATCACCGACACCACTTCGGCGTGGGGGTGCACCGGCGACTCGGTCCGCCCTTCGCCGACGAATGCGGCAAAGGCTGTCGCCTCGCAGCTCATGCCGTCGTACATCACCAGCGACGGCTCCCTCCAGGTGACACTCTCCTCCGAGCCGAACGATCCCGTCGTGAGGGTGATCCCGGAGGGTGCGATGAACGGGCTGTGCACGGCCAGCCGCGCGGCACTACCCATGATCTCGGCCGTGACCGGCATCCGCGTCACCATCGACGTCGACGCCACACCGGTGGCACCACCGGGTGCGGGCAGCAACAGGTCGGCGCGGGCATCCACACCGGTCGTCGTCATTGCCCCATGTGCAACCACGGATGCCGGGGCGCCGAGTACCGAGGAGACGAACGAGATCGGGTACACCCCGGCATCGAGCAGGGCGCCGCCGCCGAGTTCGGTGTTCCACATCCGGTGCTCAGGCAGGAAGGGCATCGAGAAGCCGAGGTCGGCCCTGACCAGGTGAACCTCGCCCAGCAGGCCGTCAGCGAGGATCTGGCGGATGATGTCGGACTGCGGCAGGTACCGGGTCCACATGGCCTCCATCACCAGCACACCGGCGGTGCGCCCGGCCGTCGTGATCTCGGCCGCCTCCGCCGCCGACATCGCGATCGGCTTCTCGATCAGCACGTGCTTTCCGGCCGCGATCGCCTCCAGCGCGAGATCGTGATGTGACGGGTGCGGGGTCGCGATGTAGACCACATCGACACCCGGGCTGCTCACCAGCGCGGACGGGCTCGCAGCCACTTCGCCGACACCGTGCTCCATGGCGAACGCCTCGGTCCGTCGGGCATCGCGAGCAGCGACCACGACAGCCCGCTGCACCGACCGGGCGTGGATAGCATCCACGAACCGCCCGGCGATCCCGGTGCCGAGGATGCCCCACCGCAGGGCGGGCACGGACCCCGGGTCGATCGTTCTTGGGTCAGGTAGCGTCAAAGCCATGTGAAGAGCCTCCCCGCGATCTTCCTGGACGACCAGCCGCTCGGCAGGAACCTAGCACTCGAGCGAGGAATGTCGCCCGCGTCAATCCTGCCCCTCATCGGCGGTGCGGATCGAGCCTGGCCCGGCGGCCGAGACCCGAAATCAGACTCGTGTGATCAGGCTCGCCCGGCACGAGTCAGGTCGGGCACCGCGGGCCGGACCTGGGCCGTGCTCAGAAGTGCAACTAGTGAGTTCGGGACGCTCATCAGTTCGCCATTCACCTAGCCTGAACTGCAGCCCGCCAGTGCCAACGCCGGTGAACGACCGTCATCTTGAGGAGGGTGCCATGTCAGAGCAGTACACAATGGGAATCGACTTCGGCACAGAGAGCTGCCGGGTGGGTCTGTTCGATCTCGCCGGGAGACTGATCGGGATCGCCGCAGAGTCGTACCCGACGTCGTTTCCGCAGCCGGGCTGGGCTGAGCAGAACCCGCGCGATTGGTGGGTCGCGCTCGGCATGGCCGCTCGCACGGTACTGGCGCAGGCCGGCGCAAGAGCCGACGATGTTGTCGGGGTCTCGGCTGATGCCACCACGATGACCGTGGTTGCCGGCGACATTCAGGGGAATCCATTGCGCCCAGCCATCATGTGGATGGATGTCCGGGCGTCCACTCAGGCGGACCGGGCGTTGTCGAGTGACTCGGTGGCCCGGCTGTACAACGCCGGTGGCAGAGGGCCAGCATCCGCTGAATGGTATCCATTCAAGGTCGCCTGGCTGAAGGAACACGAGCCGGATGTTTACGCGGCGGCGGATCGGATCGTCGACGCGACCGACTGGATCACCTACATGCTCACTGGCCAATGGGGGGTGAACGCCAACTCGGCGGCGCTCCGGATGTACCACAACGCTGACCGCGGGGGCTGGCCTCGCGACTTCTATGAGCACGTCGGGGTTGGCGACGTGTTCACCAAGCTCCCCGAACGACTGGTGTACGTCGGTGAACTGGTCGGGACCCTGTCCGGTTCGGCGGCCGCTCATCTCGGGCTCAGGGCTGGCACCCCGGTGGGTCAAGGCGCGACGGACGCCTCCGCCGGAGTGATCGGACTTGGCGTCGTGCAGCCGGGGAAGGCAGTCCTCATCACGGGTAGCTCACACGCCCTCTTCGGCCAGGCGCCCGCGGCAGTTCACGGCGCAGGATTCTGGGGGAGCTACACCGACGCGATCGTCCGAGGGCAGTACACGGTGGAGGCCGGGCAGGTTTCCACTGGATCAGTGATGAAGTGGTTCAGGGATGAGCTGGCTCGTGACGCCGCCGCTCAGGCGGCACGCGATGGGGTGTCTGCCTACGAGACACTGAACGCCGAGGCCGCGGACATCCCCGTCGGCTCCGACGGCCTGATCGTCAACGAGTACTTCCAGGGGAATCGCACGCCCTACACCGACGCCAAAGCCCGCGGGCTCGTCTGGGGACTCACACTGGCGCATACCCGTGCTCATCTCTACCACGCGATCCAGGAAGGCATCTGCTACGGCACCGCCCACAATCTCCGAACCATGGCGTCAGCGGGGTTCAGGGCGACCAAGATGGTCGTCTCCGGCGGGATGACGCAATCCCGTGCGCTCGTCCAGCTCCATGCCGATGTGACCGGCGTTCCCGTCAAGCTCACCGAGGTTACCGATGGACCGGCTCTCGGTTCGGCGATGTGCGCGGCGGTTGCTGCCGGGGTCTATCCCGACCTACCCGCCGCGGCAGGGGCGATGGTTCACGAGGTGGAGTCCCTCCTGCCCGACCCCGCCCGCCACGAGGCGTACCGCTTCTACGTCGACGCCTACTGCGCGGGCTACCCCGCCATCCGAGACCAGATCCACAGCGTCGTTGACCACGAGTCTGCCCAACACCCGAGCGTCACGGATGGAACATGACCAGATGGCCGCCTGAGCACGAGGAGCTCATGTTGGCCGCGGCGGAGCTGTACTACTTCGAAGGACTGACGCAGTCCGAGATCGCTGCCCGTTCGGGTGTGTCGAGGTGGACCGTCGGACGCCTTCTCGAAGAGGCCAGGCAAACCGGCGTCGTGCGAATCGTGATCGACCATCCCCGCGCCAGACAGCATGACCTCGAGCTGAAACTCAAGAAGACCTTCGGACTGAGGGACGCTGTCGTCATGGCGCTCCAACCTCGGCCCGGCGACACGCTGGGGTCCATCGGGTCGGCCACCGCCCGAAAGCTCTGCGGCATCAAGCCGACCCTACGTCGATTGGCTGTGAGTTGGGGACGCACAGTCGCAGCCGTGGCCGCCGAGTTGCCGGTCGGCTGGGCTCGCGGAGTGGAGGTCATTCAAACCAACGGAGGCCTGGCCGTGGCGCGAGGAAACCCGATCGGTGACTCCCTCCACGCTCTCGCGGAGAAGGGGCCTGGCACCGTCCGCGCACTCGCGGGACCGGCCATCCTCGAAGGCGAGGCAACCGCGCGGGCGTTGAAGAGCGAAGCCTCGATAGCACGCACGATCGATCTTGCCGAGCGGTCGCCGGTGATGCTGTTCTCCCCGGGAACGGTCGGCCCGGACTCCGTGCTGGTGCAATCGGGGTATGTCAGCGCAGATCAGATGTCAACCCTTCAGGACATCGGTGTCGTTGGGGACGTGATGAGCCATTTCCTGCTACCCGATGGCATGCCGGCGGACCTGGACCTGGACGCACGGACACTCTCAATCAGCCTCGATGCCGTGCGTCGCTGCCCCACCGTCATCGCGGTGTCGACCGGCGAGCCGAAGAAGGCGGCAACGTTGGCTGCGATAAGGGCTGGTCTCGTGACCACCCTGATCACCGACTCCTCAATCGCTTCGTACCTCGTCGAATCCGGTTCAGGTACGGCTGCCGGTTCTGCCGGCCCCCCGATCCCCAACAAGAAGGAATGAACAGCCAATGGCAGTAATCGCGGCATTCGGCGCTGGCGTCATGGCCTCAGCACTGACCAATCCGGCCCGGGACAACGGTCACGAGGTCCGCCTCATCGGTACTCATCTGGACGATGAGATCATCGATTCCGTCAAGACAACCGGAGTACACCCGAACCTCAACGTGATCCTCGATGAGGGCATCAAGGCCTACCACTTCACCGAGGCGGCCGAAGGGCTCGCCGGGGCGGACGTGGTGATGGTCGGCGTCAACTCCTTCGGCATCGACTGGATGGGCGAGCAACTGCGGAAGTACCTCGTCCCCGGACAGAAGGTACTGATCGTGACGAAGGGCCTTCGCGCCGATGCAGACGGGACCCTTCACATCCTGCCCCATGTGCTTCAAAGAGCGGTCGGGCCCATCGCGGACCACGTGTCCTGGCAAGCGATTGTCGGCCCTTGTCTGGCCGGTGAGCTGGCAGTCCGGCGCGATGCCTGTGTCGTCTTCACCGGACCGGACCAGTCCTCACTGGACTACCTCGCCCAGCTCTATCGGACTCCCTACTACCACGTCTGGACGTCCACGGACTTCATCGGGCACGAGGTCGGCGCAGCCACCAAGAACGTGTTCGCGTTCGCCCAGGGGTTCGCCGCAGGTGTGATCAGAGCAAACGGGTGGGACGATTCGCCGCACAAGCTGCTCAACTACATGTCCGGGTTGTTCGCCCAGGGCTCGCGCGAGCTGCACCAGTTCATCGAGATGCTGGGCGGAGATCCGGCCACCGGTCACGGCCTGGGCGGCGTCGGCGACATGTACGTCACCTCCATGGGCGGGCGCAACGTGAAGGCGGGTGGCTTCGTGGGTGAGGGTGTCCCCTTCTCCGAGGTCCGGGACGTTCAGATGAAGGGCACAACCCTCGAAGGCGTTGCCGCGATCATCGTCATCGGCGCGGCCCTTGAGGCGCTGACTGATCGCAACGTCGTCGCTGCTTCCGAGTTCCCGCTCACCAGGTTCCTCTACGAAGTCGTCGCCCACGACGCACCCCTACGTATTCCGTGGTCGACCTTCTTCGGCGGAGAACCCTTGGAGCCGACCGTCCAGGGCCACGTGTGAACAGGGCAGAAGGCGGTGTGCCGCCGGTGATCTCGGCTCAGCGCTGACACACTTCCTCAGGTCAGTATCCCGGGCCGCGCGCGCGGCCCGGGCGCAGCGGACTGCTCGCCGGGTGGTGGCTCGGTCAGGGGCACGAGCGCCGCTGGATGGTCCGACCATGCCGCCATCTCTGGGAACGACAGATCAGCTGAGGCCGAGACCACAGCCCAGGTCACCGGCCGAGGGGCCTACGCTCGACACCCCGGCCCGTCCGGATCACTCCTGAGGGGGACCCCATGTTGCGCTTCGGCATCGTCGGAACGAACTTCATCAGCGAATGGTTCGCTGCTGCGTGCCGGGCCACGAACGGACGCGCAGCGGCCGTGGCTGTCTGTTCGCGCGACGCGGCGCGAGCCCGGCGGTTCGCGGACAGGATCGGAGCGGCGGGCGGCCACGACGACCTGGGCCGGATGGCCGCAGAGGTGGACGCGGTCTACGTGGCGAGCCCGATCGCATCCCACCACGCTCAGGCCATCCAGGCGATCAGTGCGGGCCGCCACGTGCTGGTCGAGAAGACCATGGGTGCCACAGCGGACGAGGTCGCCGACATCCTGGCTGCCGCCGACCGGGCCGGTGTGATCGCCATGGAGGCGGTGCGCAACGTGCACACGCCGACCCACGACCTGGTCCGCGACGCGATGGCCCACATCGGCGTCCCCCGCCACGCCCGCTTCGAGAAACTGCAGTACTCCTCACGCTACGACGCCTTCCGGGCGGGCGAACGGCCGAACGCCTTCGACCCCGGGCTCGGCAACTCCTCCCTTGCCGACATCGGCGTCTACTGCCTGCAACCCGCTGTCGACCTGTTCGGGGCACCGGCGCGCACCACGGGAGCGAGCATCTGGCTGGAGAACGGCTTCGAGGGCGGCGGCAGCCTCACCCTGGACTACGGGAGCCTGGTCGCCGACATCGTGTACTCCAAGATCGCCCCGGGCACAGGCCCCAGCGTGATCACCGGCGAGGACGGCTCGATCATCCTGGACGATCCCGGCGAGCCGTCGCAGGTGACCCTGCACCGTCGCGGCGACGACCCACAGGTGCTCCTGGACCTCCCCGCCGTGCAGCCCGGCGACACGATGGCCCACGAGGTAGACGACTTCATCGACCAGGTGGAGGCCGGCGCCGCCGACCCACGCTGGTCCCGGCTCAGCCTGACCTGTCGACGGTTGATGGACGAGCAGCTGGCCCGTCGTCGAGACGTCTCCTAGGGAGGGTACGACGAGTCGAGGCGGCTTCTCTCCGATCGATCGGATCCGAGGCGGCATACCGACGAGTTGCATGCCCCACCCAGCGCCGCGATGCCCAACAGGCGACGGGCACACCGCCATTCGCTTCCGTCGCATCACTCGACTCGCGCCACAGCGGCCGGATCTGAGGCCGAACCGTCGCAGCGGCCCCATGTCAACCGTCGAAGACGTCAACGAGTTGGGGCGCCCGCTTCCGTAGAGGGCTTCGGGGGCTGATCGGCCTTGCGGACCGTCCGCCGCAGTCCGGCGGCGTCCGCCGCTGTTCGCGACGTCGACGTATTCGGGCTCCGGGCGTGCACGCAACTGAGACAAGAACTGAGACAAAACCACCCTGGAACGCCGGAAACGCCCCTCCCGAGAGATCCCCCAGGAGGGGCGTTTCCCCTAGTCAACGCGGAGGTGCGGGGATTTGAACCCCGGAGAGGGTTGAAGCCCTCAACCCGCTTAGCAGGCGGGCGCCATAGACCGGACTAGGCGACACCTCCAAGACCGCAGGCCAGCCTACAAGCGGCGATCCGGCGAGGCAAAAGCGGCGCGGGCGTCCCCGGACCCCCGATCCCACAGCTCAGCGGACGACGGCAGGAAAAACGATTTGTGAACGCCCGGTAAGCTTGCTTCGGCCCTTCGTCTGTAGTAAGGATTCCCTCTCGCATGAGCACCGACCCGTCCGTGCCCGACGGCGCCAACGCACGCCGCGCCGCCGATCCGGAACCCGGAACCGCGGCCGGCCCTGCGCGACGGGCCGCCCACACCCGCAGCTTCTCCGGTGCGCTCGGATGGACCGTGCTCGGCACCATCATTCCCGGCCTGGGCCTGTGGCGCGCCGGACGCAGGGTCGCCGGCGGCATCGTGATGGGCCTGTTCGTCCTGCTGATCGGTGGTGGGGTGGCCCTCTACATCACCAACCGCAAGCTCATCGAGGACGCGGTGCTGGCGCAGGCGGGCGTGCTCCAGGACGTGGCGATCGGCCTCGTGGTGCTCGCTGTGCTCTGGGTGGTCGTGATCGGTGTCAGCCACCTCGCCCTGCGTCCGGCCAACCCCACCGTCGGCCAGCGCGCAATCGGCGCGGTCGTCGTGGGCGCCCTGGCCTTCATCGTCGCCGCGCCCATGGCCGTGGGCGCCAACATGGCCCTGATCGCCGCCGACACCGTGGACGTCATCTTCGGCGACGGCACCGACGAGACCCCGGACGCCACCCAGCCCACTCTCGATCCCGTCGACCCGTGGGCGACCAAGGACCGGCTGAACTTCCTCATCCTGGGCGGCGACTCCGGCACCGGGCGCGCGGCGTCCACGGGGATGCGGGCCGACACCGTGATCGTGGCCTCGATCGACACCCATTCCGGCGCCACCACCCTGTTCACGCTGCCCCGCAACGCGGAGCACATGCCGTTCCCGAAGAACTCGCCGCTGCGCAAGTACTACCCGAACGGCTTCCGCTCCCCGAACCCCAACGCCGACCTCTACGAGCGGTCGCAGTACCTGCTCAACGCGATGTACCGCGTGGTGCCCACGGTCGTGCCGAACGACGTCCTCGGCAAGACGAAGGACCTCGGCGCCAGCGTCATGAAGGAGTCCGTCGGCGAGGCCCTCGGCCTCGACATCGACTACTACGTCAAGGTGAACATGGACGGGTTCAAGGACTTCGTCAACGCCATCGGTGGGATCACCGTGAACATCAACTACAAGATCCCGATCGGCGGCCAGACCGACGCCGGGGTCGAGCCGAGCGGCTACCTCACCCCCGGCCCCAACCAACACCTGAACGGGCACGACGCCTTGTGGTACGCCCGCGGCCGCTACGGCCTGGATGACTACAAGCGGATGGAACGCCAGCGCTGCGTGATCAACGCCGTGGTGCAGCAAACCACCCCGCAGGCGGTTCTGACCAACTTCCAGCAGATCGCGAAGGCCGGGCGGACCAACATCGCCACCGACGTGCCCCGCAGCCTGCTGCCCGATCTGGTCGACCTCGGCCTGAAGGTGAAGGACAGCTCGCTGCGCAGCGTCGTGTTCGATCCGCAGAGCGGGTTCAACAGCCCGAACCCCGACTGGGCCGCGGTGCAGAAGAAGGTGCAGAAGGCGCTCAAGGAGACCGCTGCCGGCGTGGAGCCGACCGCGACCGCGACGCCGACGAGCACCGGCTCGGCCTCTCCCTCGGCGAGCACGAAGCCGACCAAGAAGGCCACGTCGAAGACCAAGAGCGACGACCTCGAGGCCATCTGCGGCTACCACCCGCAGAAGGGCTGACCGGACGCCGGGGAGGCCGGAAGGCCCGCGGAGGCTCAGGCTCCGTAGCCGCGGTTCGCGTCCAGGTGTTCGGCGATGTCCGCGCCCAGCGCGTCGAGGTCGGCGCCCGCGCTGCGCGCCACGACCAACTGGACGCGGGTGCCGTCCCTGTGGTGCAGCGTGATCCGGTCGCGGCCGCGGGTCACGCGGCCCACGTCCGACCACTTCCCGGCCTCGGTCGCGTCGCGGCCCTGCAACACGTAGCCGTCCTCATCCAGGACCACGTGGACGCGCATGGCCCGCGCCACCCAGGCCGACGCGGCGAACAACGCGAAGCCGAGGGCGACCACCACCAGCCCCACCGCGAGCAGTGCGACGTTGGAGTCGAGCAGTTGGGCCATCAGCACCAACATGATGCCGACGAACATGAGGATGGCCGACAGCGCGAGCGCCCGCAACGGCGGCCGCTGCCGCACCTGATGCGTCGAAGCCGCCACGCTGCGTCCTCCCATCTCGCGGTTCCGGCGGCGAGGGTGGGATTCGAACCCACGGAGCCGTTGAGCTCGGCCGCTTTCAAGGCGGCTGCACTAGTCCACTATGCGACCTCGCCAGTCGACCCATCGTACCCACGTGCCCGGAACCGCTTCAGATGACTGTCAGCATCTTGGCACCTCTGTCCATGGGAAGATCCTGACAACTTGGCGTTGTGGGCAAGGATGCAAAGCTGGGGGCATGCGTATCGTCACCGTCACCGAGCCCGGTGGGCCCGAGAACCTGGTCATCGCCGAGGCACCCCGTCCGTCCGCGGGCCCCGGGGAGGTCGTCATCCGGGTGCGCGCCGCCGGCGTGAACCGTGCCGACCTGCTGCAACGGCAGGGCTTCTACCCGCCCCCGCCGGGCATCAGCGAGGTGATCGGGCTCGAGGTGTCGGGCACGATCGACGAGGTCGGCGACGGTGTCGCGGGCTGGGCGCCCGGGGACGACGGCGTGGCCCTGCTCGCCGGCGGCGGCTACGCCGAGTACGTCAGCGTGCCGGCCGGTCAGGCGATCGTCCCGCCGCCGGGCGTCGACCCGGTCAGCGCGGTCGGCCTGGTCGAGGTGGCGGCCACCGTCGTGTCGAATTTCGACCACGTGCACCTGGCTTCCGGCGAGTCGCTGCTGGTGCACGGCGGCGCGGGCGGCATCGGGACGTTCGCGATCCAGTACGCGAAGGCGCTCGGCGTCCGGGTGCTGACCACCGCGGGATCGCCGGACAAGCTCGCCCTGTGCCGCGAGCTCGGCGCGGACGTCGCCATCGACTACCACGACGACTGGGCGGTCGCCGTCGCCGAGGTGACCGACGGCCTGGGCGTGGACGTGATCCTCGACGTGATCGGCGCGAAGTACCTCGAGGCGAACGTCGCGGCCCTCGCCACGGACGGACGCCTGGTCGTGATCGGCCTGCAGGGCGGGCGCAAGGGCACCCTCGATCTGAACCGCCTGCTGACCAAGCGGGGCACGGTCACCGCCACCAGCCTGCGCGGACGCCCGGTCGAGCAGAAGGCGGCCATCTGCGCGGCCGTCGCCGAGCGGGTGTGGCCGCTGGTCGCGTCCGGGCAGATCCGGCTCGCGCCGGAGACGCGGTTCCCGCTGGAGCGGGTCGCCGACGCCCACCGCCAGCTCGAGTCGGGCCAGAACACCGGCAAGGTGATCCTCACGATCTAGGGGGTCGACATGGACGACGGTATCCGGGTGGAACTGCTTTACGGCCGTGGCCGCCTCCCGGTCCGGTTTCCCGAATCGGCCGACGTCGAGGTCATCCGCAAGCGCACGCCGCCGAAGCTCACCGACCCGGCGCGCGCCGTCGCAGACTGCCTGGACAACCCCGAGGACTGCCCGGGCCTGACCGAGCTGGCCCGGGGCCGGCGCAGCGCCTGCATCGTCGTGTGCGACATCACCCGGCCGGTGCCCAACCACCTGTTCCTGCGGCCCATGGTGGAGCGGATGACCGCGTCCGGGATTCGCCTGCACGACATCACCGTCCTGATCGCGAACGGACTGCACCGTGCCGGCGACGACGCGGAGGTCGCAGAGATCATCGGCGACCCCTGGGTGGTCGAGAACGTCCGGGTCGTGTCCCACGACGCACGGGACCCCGCGTCCCTGGTCGACCTCGGACGCACGGCGTCAGGCGACTGCCCGGTCTCGGTCAGCCGCCGTCTGGTCGAGGCGGACCTTCGGATCGTGACCGGCCTGGTCGAACCCCACTTCATGGCCGGGTGGTCCGGAGGACGCAAGGTGGTCGCACCGGGCGTGGCCGGGGAGGACACCATCCGCACGTTCCACTCCTCCCGGTTCATGGAGCACCCGCTCGCCGTCCAGTGCACCCTCGAAGGGAACCCGCTCCACCTCGCGCAGCTCGAGATCGTGCGCGGGATCGGCGAGTTGTACGCGCTGAACACCGTGATCGACGAGGACCGCGACCTCAGCTTCGTGAAC
>JAGQUI010000230.1 GCA_020438595.1 Propionibacteriaceae bacterium
CTTCGCGTCCACCGCGTCTGCGGCGGCCAGCGCACGGTCGGCGTCCACGTGCAGGAAGGCCTGCACCGTGCCGTCGACAGCGTCGATCTGGTCGAGGTGGGCCCGGGTGACCTCACGGGCGCTCAGCTCCCCGGACGCCAGCCGGGCGGAGAGGTCGGCCGCGGTGGCGGTGAGGATGCTCATGCCTCCTCCCCCAGGATCCGGGGCACCCGGAAGCGGCCGTCCTCCACCGCGGGCGCCGCGGCCAGCACGACTTCGGCGGGCAGCGACGGCGTGACCACGTCCTCGCGGAACACGTTGGTCAGCGGCAGCGCGTGGGACGTCGGCGGCACGTCGTCGCCGGCGACCTCGGTGACGCGCGCGACCGAGGTGAGGATCACGTCCAGCTGCGGTGCCAGGTGGGCCAGTTCTTCATCGGTGAGCCGGATCCGGGCCAATTCCCCGAGTCGGGCCACGTCGGCGGCAGTCAAGGCCAAGGCGAAACTCCTGTAGCGAACCGGGGCCTGCGCCCTCGGGGGTCTCACAATACCGGGGAGGTTTGACACCGTTGTAACACCGGTACGCCAGACTGTCGGGGTGTTCCTGATGCGCGTCGCCCTCCCCGACCGGCCCGGCTCCCTCGGCGCGGTGGCCACCGCCGTCGGCACGGTCGGGGCCGATATCAACGCCGTCGAGATCGTGGAGAAGTACGAGGGCTACGCCGTCGACGACTTCATGCTCGAACTGCCGGGTGGCGTGCCCCCGGACACGCTGATCACGGCCTGCACCTCGGTGCCCGGCGTCGAGGTGGTCTGGTTGTCCCACTACCCGGAGGCGTGGGGGCTGCAGGCGGACGTCGACGTGCTCAACGCCATGACCGAGGACCCGGTCCACGCCGAGGAGATCCTCACCCGCGAGGCGCCGCAGGTGTTCCGGGTGACCTGGGCCGTGCTGGTCGACCGCACCGAGGGCCGCCTGCTCGCACACACCGACCTCGCCCCCGAACTGGACCCGGCCGGCGTGCAGGCACTGGGCGACCTCGCATCCGTGCGCGACGACGAGCTGCCCGAGGGCTGGTTGCCCGGCTGGGGCGAGGCCCTGATCGCGGTGGCCCCGTTCCGCAGCAACGCCACGATCGTGCTGGCCCGGCACGGCGGCCCGGAGTTCCTGAAGTCCGAGGTCGCCCGGCTGCGTCACCTCGCCGCCCTGGCCCAGTAGCCGTCCGGACGCGCAGCGGCCCCGGCACCGCGACCGGCGCCGGGACCGCGACGGACGGGACTACCGCACGCCCGGCAGCGCGCCGTCCTCCGTGCCGAGGTAGCCGATGGTCGTCTTCAGCAGCCCGTTCCACTTGCTGTTCAGCAGGGGCTCGATCTGCGCCCAGTCGGGATCGCTGCTGCCGAACTCGCCCGGGTGCTGGAAGTTGCCCATGATGTACGCCGACCCGTTGTAGTCGTCCACCACCTGCAGGCCGGTCGCCTCGGCGCCCATCGGCACCGAGAGGACGCGGGACAGCTTGCCCGTGTCGACGTTGTAGGCCCACACGTAGTTGTTGTTGCGGTAGCCGGTGTCCTCACCGATGAACAGCGTGCGCATGCCCTCGGAGTACTTGAGGTTGTCGCCGCCGCACACGTGGTCCTGGTCACACTTGTTCCCGCTCAGGTCGGGCGTCGAGGAGTAGTGGCCGAGCAGCGCCGGTACCGCGTGGATGCCGGTGCCCACGTACCGCGACCGGATCTTCCCGCCGGAGCTGTCCTGCACGCCGCCGGACAGGTCCATCTGGTAGACCGCGCCGCCCTTGTTCGCCGCGAGCTGGATGTCGCCGGTTCCGTCGCTCATGCCGCCCTCGACCCGGGACATGACCACGTACACCAATTTGTCCTTGCCGTTGTGGGTCGTGCCCTCGAACTTGTTGAACTCGGTGGTCGCGCCGAGCAGCGCCGCGTAGCGGCGGGTCTCGAGGAACGCGGCGGCCTTCGCCATGCCGGGCTTCAGCTTCAGCCACTCGGTGCCCATGTAGGTGTGCACCCTGGTGAAGGACGGGTCGCCCGGGTCGGTGTTGCTGACCTCGAAGATGTCGCTGAACGTGATGCCTGCGTCGACCATCCGGCTGATCTGCGCATCGGAACCGTGGCCGAGCCGGATCCAGGTCAGGTCCGCCGCTCCGCCATCGGTGCCGGCGGGGCTGGTCTGGTTCCACTTCGCCGCGTAGAGCGTGCCCCTGGACAGGTTCGCGACCCGGTCCGCCACGAACATGAACATGCCGGTGTACCCGCCGTCGTCGCCCATGAAGACCGTCCGGCCGTCGGGCTGCACGTCCGCGAGCTCGCGGGCGATCCGGCCGAGCGCGTAGTGCATCTGCACCGAGGTCGAACCGTCCCGGTGCACCCGCACCTCGGGGACCAGGCCGTAGTTGTAGGCGTTCGCCGTCGTCTCGTCACCGAAGAAGGCCTTGCTGAACCCGTTGATGTCGGTGCCGTCCTGGCTGTCGGACGCCGCGGGCAGGCCCTCGCGGGTCTTCGCGTCCGGCTCGTACTCCTCCGAGGAGAGGTGCGTGTTCCACGGCGAAAGGGACGCTGCGCACGGCACCCACAGCCCGTCCTTGTCCGCGAAGCTGACGTTGTCGTAGTCGCTCACCTTCAGGGCGCCGGTGCGCTTGTCCTGGTCGACGGCGGCGACGCTCATGGTGGCGGGCAGGCAGCTCCAGTAGTCGCTCTCGGTGAACTGCGCGCCCGCCGGGGGCTGGCTGCGGTACTCGTACTGGGTCACCAGCGAAAGGCCGTTGCTCGACCGGTCCGACCCGCGCTGGCCGGGCACCTTGATCAGCGAGTTGCCGTCCGGCGCGTCGGAGGCGATCTGCCCGTTGTCGTCGGTGAGCGGCTGGTCGTTCACGTCGTACAGCCCGCCGACGACCTTGCCGTTGATGGTCTCACCGGTGGCCATCAGCTGGTGGTAGCCAGGTCGAAGGTCCTGGTCCGGTGGTTGGCGTAGCTGACCTTCACCGTGGCCGACGAGTAGATGTCAGCCTTCTGCTCGGGGGTGGACGGCGGCTCCATGCCGATGAACTCCACGGACTTCACGGCAGACCCGCCGCGCGCCCCCTTCGCCGGGTGGTCCCCGCCGCTGCTCCTGCCGGGACCGGCCAGGGCGACCTGGGTTCCGGCGACGGTCGCCACCAGACCGAAGGCGACGCCCGCCGCCAACGCTCGCGTGGACATTCCTGTTTCCTCTCATGTGGACGACGCCCAGCTAGGCAGGCGAACATGACCCACAGTCGACTCACAGGTGAACGTCATCCCGCGTGCGCTCGGGCGAGGTGGGGAGAATTGCTCCCCGGGTCGGGCGCTACCGGATGATCGTGTAGATCCAGTACCCGTAGCCCACGACGGCCGCCGTGACCAGGACGAGGACGAGGATCGTCCACCACCGCATCCGCCTCTTCTTGCGGGTGGGCGGCACGTTGAGCGGGCCCCACTCGCCCATCTGTGGACGCACCCGCGGCGGGGCGCCCACGTTCAGGTTCAGGTCGGAGTTCAGGCCTTCGGGCACGCCGCCATCCTATTCGGCGGCCCGAACCGCGTCGGCGCCGCCCGCCAGCAGCGCCTCGAAACCGGCCGCATCGAGGATCGGGACGCCGAGGCTGACCGCCTTGTCGTACTTCGACCCCCCGCCCTCGCCTGCGACCAGGAAGTCGGTGCGCGCCGACACCGATCCCGACGACTTCCCGCCGTGCGCGACGATCGCCTCGCCGATGCTGTCCCGGGTGTAGCCGGGCAGCGAGCCGGTGACCACCAGGGTGAGCCCGGCCAGCGTCTGCGGGACCCCGGACTCCTCAGCGGGCTCCTCGGCCAGCCGGCAGCCCGCCGCCTTCCACTTGTCGACGATCGCGGTGTGCCAGTCGACGCCGAACCATTCCCGGATCGACTCGGCCAGGGTCGGCCCGATGCCGTCGACGGCGCTCAACTCCTCGACGCTCGCCGCCTGCAGGGCGTCGATGCTGGGGAACGCGGCAGCCACGTCCGGCGCGACCCCCTTGCCCACGTGCCGGATCGACAGCGCGACCAGGAATCGCGCGAACGGCCGGGTCTTGGCCGTCTCCAGGTTGGCCAGCAGTTTGCGCCCGTTGGCCGACAGGGCGCCGTCCTTCGTGGTCAGCACCCCGGCCGCCACCAGTTTGTCGGCGGTGAGGTCGAACAGGTCGCCCTCGTCTGCGAGCAGGCCCGCGCTGAGCAGGGCGTCCGCCGACTGCCAGCCGAGCACCTCGATGTCGAGGGCCTGCCGGGAGGCCAGGTGGAACAGCCGTTCCCGCAACTGGGCCGGGCAGGACCGCCGGTTCGGGCACCGGATGTCGGCGTCCCCCTCCTTCTCCGGGCGCAACTCGCTGCCGCAGGCAGGGCAGTGGGTGGGCATCACGAACTCGCGCTCGGTGCCGTCGCGCAGGTCGGCCACCGGCCCGAGCACCTCCGGGATCACGTCGCCGGCCTTGCGCAGCACCACCGTGTCGCCGATCAGGACACCCTTGCGCCGCACCTCGGACGCGTTGTGCAGCGTGGCCTGCTCCACCGTCGAGCCGGCCACGAACACGGGCTCCATCACCGCGTACGGCGTGACCCGTCCGGTGCGACCCACGTTCACCCGGATGTCCAGCAGCTTCGTGGTCACCTCCTCGGGCGGGTACTTGTAGGCGATCGCCCAGCGCGGCGCCCGCGAGGTGTGGCCCAGCCTTTCCTGCAGGCCGCGGTCGTCGACCTTGATCACGACACCGTCGATCTCGTGCTCCACCGAGTGCCGGTGCTCGCCGTAGCGGGCGATGTAGTCCCGGACCGCCTCGACCGAGTGGCAGACGCGGTAGTGCGCGGACGTGGGCAGCCCCCAGGCCTTGAGCAGGGAAGGGTGCGGGTCGACCCCCAC
>JAGQUI010000231.1 GCA_020438595.1 Propionibacteriaceae bacterium
CGATCATCCTGCCGCTGATGGCCGCGATCGTGCTCGCCACCAGCGTCAGCCACGCCCTCAGCGGCGACACCATCTACACCCTGAAGCTGCGCCGCCGCGGCATCGACCTCGAAGAGCCCGGCACGCCGCCCCGGGCGCGCGTCCCCCTGGCCACGGTGATGCGCCCGCTGCCCGCAGGCGTGGACGCCCGGACGCCGCTGCCGAAGGCCGCCGACCAACTCTCCCACACCCCCTACGGCGTGCTGCCGGTGACCAACCTGGACGGCAGCTTCCTCGGCATCCTCACCGCCCGTGCCGTCGCCGAGGCCCTCGCGGCCGGCGAGGACACCACCCGGAAGGCCGCGATCATGACCGAGTTCCCGGCCACGGTCACCGACTCCGACACGGTCGAGGAGGCGATCCAGGCCCTGAACCTGAGCGGTTGCGGCGGCATTCCCGTGTTCGGCGCGTCCGGCGCGCCGGTGGGCTGGGTGACCTACCGGGACGCGCTGCGCACCGTCAGCCAGAACTGAGGCAGAACCAGGACGGCAACATGGCTGGTCATGCGCAGCGGATGGGGCTCGTGGAGGCGATCTCCATCGGCATCGGCGGCATGGTGGGCGGCGGTATCTTCGCCGTCCTCGGCGTCGCGGCGACCTCCGCGCGGGGAGCGACCCCGATCGCCTTCGCGATCGGTGGCCTGATCGCGGCACTGACAGCCTCGAGCTACTCCCGGCTCTCCGTCCGCTACCCGGGCGGGGGTGGCACGGTCACCATCCTCGACCGGACGTTCGGCCGGGCCGCGATCACCGGCGGGGTCAACGTGGTCCTGTGGGCCGGCTACGTCGCCACCACCGCGCTCTATGCAACGGCGTTCGCGAACTACGTGGCCGCGCTCTTCACGGGGGGAGCACCGGGACCCGTCGCGTTCCGGCTCCTGGTCGCGGCCGGCATCGGTGTGCCGTGGCTGATCAACCTCGCCGAAGCTTCCCTGGTCGCGAGGACCGAGGGCCTCGTCGTCGCGGTCAAACTGGCCATCCTCGTCGCGGTCGTGATCGCGGGCGCTGCGGGGGTGGACGCAAGCAGGTTGGCGCCCACCGCCTGGCCCGCGTTCGGCGACGTCCTCGCGTCCGCGATGCTGGTCTTCGTCGCCTACGAGGGATTCGAGCTGATCGCGAACGCGGCAGAAGATATCGCCCGGCCCCGGCGCAACCTGCCGCTGGCCTTCGGGTTGGCGGTCGGTATCGTCATCGTGTTGTACGTGGCCATCGCCACCGTCGTGGTCGGCACCATGAGCGCCTCGGCCATCGCGGGCGCCGCTGACTTCGCCCTCGCCGAGGCTGCAAACGGAGCGCTCGGCCGCCTCGGCTTCACCCTCGTCGCCCTGTCCGCGGTGTTGGCGACGTTCTCGGCGATCAACGCCACCCTGTACGGCACCGCCCGGTTGAGCTGGTCGATCGCGGCAGAGGGCGAACTCCCCCGGGCGATCGAGAGGCGGGCCTGGAACCAGCCGATCGGCCTGCACATCACCGCAGCCGCCAGCCTCTTGCTCGGGATCTCGCTCGGGCTGACCGCGATCTCGGCGATCTGCAGCGCGATCTTCCTGGTGGTGTTCGGGATGGTGAACCTCGCGGGCGCGCGCGAGCCCGGCCCGGTGCCGGCCCGCCTGGCCTCTGCGGCCGGTGCACTCGGCTGCGCCATCTCGCTCGTTGTGCTGCTCACCTCAACCGCGGGGCGGGATCCGGTGGCCGTCATCGGACTGGTCGCCCTGCTGGTGATCGCCATCGCCGGCGAACGGTGGTGGCTGCGACCCCGTCGACCCCGCGCCAGGCCTACCGGCCCAGCTGGCTGAGCACCTCCGCCATCACGTGCTGGACGGCCAGGGTGTCGTCCAGCGGCATCACGGGGCTCTCGGTGAGCCCGGCCGCGAGGCACTCCCCGACGTGCACGAACTCGTGGCTGTAGCCGGTGCCGGTCTTCGGGAACGTCAGCTCCTGCGCCGGCTCGCCCAGCAGGTGCACCGACAACTCCTCGGCCCGGTGGAACCGCGGTTTCACCTCGACCCAACCCCCCGTGCCCGCCACGACCTGGCGGCCGGGCCCGGGCGCGGTGAACCCGATCGCCTGGGTGGAGTAGCGCCCGTCCGGCCAGCCGAGCAGGATGCCCACCTCGCCCTCGACGCCGTTGGGGAACAGCCCGCCGACGGCGTGCACCAGCTCCGGCGTACCGAGGAACTGCTGGGCGAACGAGATCACGTAGACGCCCAGGTCGAGCACAGCGCCGCCACCGAGCGCGGGGTTGAACAGCCGGTCGGACGGCTCGAACTCGCGGAAGGCGAGCAGGTCGCCGTAGACCGCCCGCACCTCGCCGATGGCCCCGGACGCGACCAGTTCGCGCAGGTACGTGACCGCCGGCAGGAATCGCGTCCACATGGCCTCCATGCAGAAGGTGCCCCGGTTCCGGGCGGCCGCGATGATCGCCTCGGTGTCGGCGACCCGGGTCGTGAACGCCTTCTCCACCAGCAGCGCCTTGCCCGCCTCGATCGCCGCCAGCGCCAGGTCGGTGTGCTGGCCGTGCGGGGTGGCCAGGTAGATCGCGTCCACATCGGACGCGAACAGCTCGGCGTAGCTGCCGTACGCCTGCGGGACGCCGAACCGCTCGGCGAACACCTGAGCCCGATCGGCGGACCGCGAGCCCACCGCGACCAGTTCCGCGTCCGGCACGTGCGCGAACTCCGCGGCCACGGTCGCCGCGATCCGGCCGGGGCCGGCGATCCCCCAGCGGACGGTCATCGCTGCCCGTCCCCGCCCGACGGCGGCGGCGGCTGCTGCTCACGCCGCCGGTTGCGCATCTCGCCGGCGGTCCGCTGCAGGAGGGTGCTGACGACGATCGCGAAGATGATGTTCAGCATCCAGTTGCCGATGCCGAGGAAGACCAGGCCGATCATCACCGGCCACACCACTCCGGCGACCACCCGGAGCGTGGATTCCATGACCGAGGGGGGCGGTGGCGGCGTCGCCGGGACCAGCGTGGGCCCGGTGACTGGATCGGGCAGCGCGGGAGCGTCCGGCTCGAACGATGGCTGCTGCCACTGCTCGTCCTTGCCCTCCACGGGATCGGAGTAGGTCATCGCTCCATGCTAGGCCGCCCCGTGCCGGGGGTCACGGTGGACCGGGTAAGGAACCGTCCCCGACCCGGTCCGGGTCAGCGCAGGTCCGGCCCGGCGGACGGCGCGACGGGACGCACCGCGAAGCGACGGCTCGCCAGCGCCCGGGCCCGGTTGCGCAGGATCGCACTGACGACGATGGCCAGCACCAGCACGGGCACCAGGTGGCCACCGACGATCGCCAGCACCAGCGCGACCGGCCAAACCAGCCGCCGGATCGTGCGCAGGGTGGCCTCCTCCTGGCTGGGCGGGGCGACCACCACGCGGGTCATGCCCGGCACCATGCCCCCGGACAGCACCTCGCCGCTCACCGGCGGCGCGGTGGGCTCGGCGAAGGTCGGCTGCTCCCAGGACTGCTCGGACGGGCTGTTGGTCATGCGTTCCACGGTAGGTCGGCGATCCGGGAACGCCCATCAGGTGAGTCCACCATGCTTCCCTGACCCGGGATCTGGCACAGTGGTGCGGTGCGGGTGGTTCAGAAGTTCGGCGGCTCCTCGGTTGCAGACGCCGAGAGCATCAAGCGGGTGGCGCGACGGATCGTCGCGACCCAGGCGGACGGCAACGAGGTGGTCGTGGTCATCTCGGCGATGGGTGACACCACCGACGAGTTGATGGACCTGGCGCTGCAGGTGTCGGCGCAGCCGCGTCCCCGCGAGCTCGACATGCTGCTCACCGCCGGCGAGCGGATGAGCGCGGCCCTGCTCGCGATGGCGATCAACGACCTCGGCGCGACCGCCCGGTCGTTCACCGGCTCCCAGGCCGGCGTGATCACGACCGGCACCCACGGCAACGCCCGGATCATCGACATCACCCCGGGCCGGATCGTCTCCGCGCTCGCCGAGGGCGACGTCGTGATCGTCGCCGGGTTCCAGGGCGTCTCGCAGACCTCCAAGGACGTGACCACGCTGGGCCGCGGCGCGTCCGACACCACCGCGGTGGCGCTCGCCGCCGCCCTGGACGCCGCGTACTGCGAGATCTACTCCGACGTGGACGGGGTGTTCACCGCCGACCCGCGGATCGTCCCCGGCGCGAAGCAGATCCCCGAGATCGGCTACGAGGACATGCTCGAACTCGCCGCGAACGGCGCCAAGATCCTGCACCTGCGCTGCGTGGAGTACGCGCGCAGGGAGCACGTGCCGGTACACGTGCGCTCATCCTTCTCGGACAAGCCGGGCACCTGGGTGAAGGACATCGACTACGAGGAGGGCGGCATGGAGCAGCCACTGATCGAGGGCATCGCGCACGACCGCAGCGAGGCCAAGATCACGATCGTCGGCGTGCCCGACCGGGTCGGCGAGGCCGCCGACATCTTCACGGTGGTCGCGGAGGCCGACGTGAACATCGACATGATCGTGCAGAACGTCTCCCGCGAGCACGAGGAGGCCACCGACATCTCGTTCACGCTCGCCCAGGCCGACGGCCCGAAGGCGATCGCCGCGCTGGAGGCGGCCCGGGAGCGGATCGGCTTCGCGGACGTCATCTTCGACGACCAGGTCGGCAAGGTGTCCGTCGTCGGCGTCGGGATGCGCTCGCACCCGGGCGTGACCGCGAAGTTCTTCCGGGCGCTGGCCTCGGCCGGGGTGAACATCGGGATGATCTCCACCTCGGAGATCCGGATCTCGGTCGTCGTCGACATCGGCGAGGTGGACGCGGCCGTCCGCGCGGCGCACACCGCCTTCGGCCTGGACTCCTCGGACGGGGAAGCGGTCGTGTACGCCGGTACGGGACGCTG
>JAGQUI010000232.1 GCA_020438595.1 Propionibacteriaceae bacterium
CCCGGTGCCGCAGCCGTTCATCGTGATCGCTACCGAGAACCCGATCGAGTCCGAGGGCGTCTACCCGCTGCCCGAGGCGCAGCGCGACCGCTTCCTGCTCAAGGTGGACGTGCCGTACCCGCGCGGCAACGAGGAGTTCGAGATCCTGCGCCGGATGAGCGTGCGACCGCCGACCGCCGACCCCGTCCTCGACCCCGACGTCGTGCTGCGGCTGCAGGAGCAGGCGTCCAACATCTTCGTGCACAACCTGGTCGCCGAGTACATCGTGCGCCTCGTGCTGGCCACCCGGACGCCGGAGGAGTTCGGCATGCCCGACCTCACCTCGGTGATCCAGGTCGGCTGCAGCCCGCGCGCCACCCTCGGCCTGGTCGCGGCGTCCCGGGCGCTCGCGCTGATCCACGGCCGCGACTACGTGCTGCCCACCGACGTCCAGGCCGTCGCGCGGGACGTGATGAGCCACCGCCTCGTGCTCGGGTTCGACGCGGTCGCCGACAACATCACGCCCGCCCAGGTGATCGAGCGGATCCTCGCCATGGTGCCGCCGCCCACGCCGGTCTGGAACAGCCAGCAGCGGCAGACCGCGCACACCCAGCACAGCTACGTTCCGGAAGCCCGTCCCTGAGCGTGAGCGTGCAGCCCGGATTCGCGCCACCGCCCGAGAACCTCGGCGCGGTGGAATCGGTACTGCACGAGCCCACGTCCGCCACCATCCCGCTGCACAAGCTCGCGCCGGAGGCGGCGCTGCGCCGGCTGGAGCTGACCGTGGTGCGCCGGCTGGAGGGCTTCCTGCACGGCGACCACCAGGGCCTGCTCCCGGGCCCCGGCTCGGAGGCGAATGACGCCCGCGTGTACGTGGCGGGCCAGGACGACGTCCGCAAGATCGACTGGGCGGTGACCGCGCGCACCCAGACGCCGCACGTCCGGGACACCATCGCCGACCGCGAGCTGGAGATCTGGGCGCTGCTCGACGTCACGCCGTCCATGAACTGGGGGACGGAGGGTGTCACCAAGCGTGACCTCGGCATCGCGGCGATCGCAACGATCGGCTTCCTGAGCCAGCGGATGGGCGACCGGTTCGGCGGGCTGATCATGCGCCCGGACGAGATCCGGCGGTTCCCGGCCCAGTCCGGGCGCACCGCGCTGTACGGGCTGCTGCGCCGCATGCTCACCGAGCCGATCGTCTCCGACCACACCACCGGCCCGTTCTCGCTCGCGGCGGGCATCCAGCGGATGGCCCGCACCGAGCGGCGCCGGGGGATGCGGCTGGTCGTGTCGGACTTCCTCACGCCCGGCGACTTCGAGCTCGACCCGAACGTCGAGCCCGAGTGGGAGCGGCCGATGCGGCAGCTCGCGGTGCGCAACCAGGTGCTCGCGATCGAGGTGGTGGACAGCCACGAGGTGGAGTTCGCCGACGTCGGCGACTTGCTGATCCGCGACCCGGAGACCGACTTCGAGCGCTACGTGAACACCTCCGACGACGCCGCCCGCGAA
The DNA here is from genome assembly GCA_020438595.1 of Propionibacteriaceae bacterium. Next base: position 1,492 of record JAGQUI010000232.1, read on the forward strand.
CGCATGGACGCCGCCACCGCCGCGCAGCGGGAGCGGATCCGGGTCGCGCTGCGCCGGGCCGGGGCCGCGCACATCCAGTTGCGTACCGACAGAGACTGGGTGCATGACATCGCCCGCTTCGTCCTGGCCTACCGGCGCACGGCCAGCATGCTGCACCAGCCGCCGGCGGGGGTGAGCAAGTGACCTGGCCGCCGTCCTTCCTCGACCCGGAGCGGTTGTGGGTGCTGCTCGTCGTGCCGTTCCTGGTGGCGGGCTACATCTACCTGGTGCTGCGCAAGAAGAAGACCGGGATGCGGTTCACGAACACCGCGGTGCTGTCCCGGGTGGTGCCCAAGCAGTCCCAGTGGCGCAGGCACCTGGCGGTGGGGCTGTCGCTGGCGGCCCTGGTCGCCCTCAGCCTGGCCTGGGCGCGTCCCAACGGCATCGAGATGGTGCCGCGGGAGCGAGCTACCGTGGTGATGGTGATCGACACGTCGCAGTCCATGGCGGCCACGGACGTCCAGCCGAGCCGGCTGGAAGCGGCCAAGCAGGCTGCGCTGACCTTCGTCAAGGCCCTGCCGGACCAGTACAACGTGGCCGTGGTGAGCCTGTCCGGCAACCCGGCGGTGATCCTGCCGCCGACGACCGACCGGGCCCAGGCCCAGCAGGCGATCAACAGCCTGAAGCTGGCCGATTCGACGGCGGTCGGCGAGTCGATCTACACGGCGCTGAACGCGCTGCAGCTGGCGCCGAAGGGGGCGGACGAGACCCCGGCGCCCGGCGCGATCGTGCTGCTGTCCGACGGCCAGAACACGGCGGGACGCTCGCCCACGCAGGCCGCCGCGGCGGCGAAGAAGGATGAGGTTCCCGTCTACACGATCGCCTACGGCACCGAGAACGGCTACGTCGACCTCGACGGCCAGCGCGAACGGGTGCCGCCGGACAAGGCGCTGCTGCAGAACATCGCCAGCACCTCGGGTGGCCAGACGTTCTCCGCGGAGAACCTCGACCAGTTGAACCGGGTCTACAACAACATCCGCAGTGAGGTCGGGCAGACCCCGACGAAGAAGGAGACCACCGCGCTGTGGGCGGGCTACGGGCTCGCCTTCGCGGTGGTGGCGGCGCTGGCGGCGGTGTCGCTGGGAGCGAGGTGGCCGTAGGCATGCCTTTCGATCTGGACTTCATGCGCCCGGAGCGGCTGTGGTGGCTGCTGATGATCCCGCTGCTGGTCGGGCTGTACCTGTTCCTGCTGTGGCGGCGGCGGCGCAAGGCCCGCCCGCACGCGATCACGAACCTCGAGCGGGTGCTGCCCCGGCAGCAGTCCTGGAAGCGGCACGTGGCGGTGAGCGCGGCCGTGCTGGCGCTGGCCGCGCTGAACGTCGCGTTCGCCCAGCCGAAGGGTGAGGTCGAGGTGCCGCGGGAGCGCGCGACGATCGTGCTCGCGATCGACGTGTCGCGCTCGATGATCGCCGAGGACGTGCCGCCGAACCGTCTCGAGGCCGCCAAGGCGGCCGCACAGGACTTCCTCCAGATGCTGCCGGCCGGCTTCAACGTGGCGCTGGTCAGCTTCGCCGGCACGGCCGCCGTGGTGGTGCCGCCGACGACCGACCGCGGCGTGGTGGCGGCGGCGATCCAGAACCTGCAGGTGGCTCCGTCCACCGCGATCGGCGAGGGCATCTACTCCTCGCTGGACGCCATGGCGCAGGCGCCGCCCGACCCGAACGATCCGGACAGCACCGCGCCCGGCGCGATCGTCCTGCTCAGCGACGGCTACACGAACGTGGGCCGCCCGTCCGACCAGGCCGCGCAGGAGTCGAAGAAGCAGGGCATCCCCATCTACACGATCGCCTACGGCACCGAGAACGGCTACGTCGAGAACGAGGGACGCCGCGAGCCCGTGCCGGTGAACCCTGCCGAGCTCAACCAGATCTCGCGGATCTCGGACGGCAAGGCGTTCACCGCCGGTTCCGAGGGCGAACTGAAGCAGGTCTACTCCTCGATCGCCCGCCAGGTGGGCTACATGAAGGTCGACCAGGAGGTCACCGAGGCCTACGCCGGCTACGCCCTCGGCTTCGCCATCCTCGCCGGGATCGCGGTCATCTCGCTGGCCGCCCGCTGGCCCTGACGCCATCTGATTCGCGTCGTCCGTAGCCTTCCAGCGCCGAACGCCTCCGTTCCGGTCGAACGCCTCCACCCAAGCAGGGGCGCTCGACCGAAACGGAGGCGTTCGACGTTCCTAGGCGCGGGCGCCGAAGATGGCGGTGCCGATCCGGACGACGGTGGCGCCGTGGGCGATCGCCAGTTCGAAGTCGCTGGACATGCCCATCGAGAGCTCGTCCCAGGACTGCCCGGGCCGGGCGTCGTCCCGCAGCCGCCGCTGGACGTCCACGACCCGGCCGAAGCACGCCGCCACCCGGGCGGGGTCGGGGGACGGCAGCGCGAGCGTCATCAGGCCACGGACGCGCAGCGCGTCGAAGGCGGCGAGCTCGCGGGCGAAACCGGGCACCGCCTCGGGAGGCAGGCCGAACTTGGAGTCCTCGCCGGAGGAGTTCACCTGCACGAGCACGTCCAGCCGGCGTCCCTGCGCCTGCAGCCGCCGGTCGAGCTCGGCGGCGAGGGGGAGTGAGTCGAGCGCCTGGAACTCCGCGGCGAACCGCGCGACGAGCTTCGCCTTGTTCGACTGCAGGTGACCGATCATCACCCACTCCAGCCCGGGGACGCCGGCGAGTTCGGCCGCCTTGGCCTGCGCCTCCTGCGCCTTGTTCTCACCGAACCGCGTGCAGCCTGCGGCGTGGGCGGCCAGCACGTCGGACGCCGGGCGGGTCTTGCTCACCGGGAGCAGCCGCACCGATCCGGACGGGCGTCCGGCCGCCGCACACGCCGCGTCGATCCGCGCCCGCACGGTGGCCAGGTTCGCGGCGATCGGGTGCACGGTCCCAGCTTTGCACGAGTCCCGCGCCCGGACTGGTACGAGCGGGACGGGTGGGGCAGAATGGTCACGTCCCCCGTGGGGCTGAGGTGGCTGGGGAAGGCACATCTCAGTGAGAGGGGGACCGATGTCCAGCACGCGCGGGATCATCCAGATCCACTCCGCGCCCGCTGCGCTACGCCCGCACCTGGAGTGGGCGGTCGGCGCAGTGTTCGGCGCACCCGTCGAGTTCCGCTGGGCCAACCAGCCGGCGGAGCCGCGCAGCCTGCGCGCCGAGTTCCCCTGGCACGGACGGATCGGTACCGGAGCCCAGCTGGCCAGCGCGCTGCGCGCCTGCGAGCGTGCCCGCTTCGAGGTCACCGAGGAGCCGTCCGCCGGACACGAGGGCCTGCGCTGGGCCTACACCCCGCGGTTGGGCATCTTCGCCGCCGCCATCGGGGAGCACGGCGACATCATGGTGCACGAG
>JAGQUI010000233.1 GCA_020438595.1 Propionibacteriaceae bacterium
TGATGCGCAACACCGGACGGGTGGAGTTCACCACGTCCACGATCGTCGACATCATGTTGCAGCTGTTCCTGCCGTTCGTGGCGGGCCAGCTGTCCCGGCGCTGGACCGCCGGGTTCGTCACGTCCCATCCCCAGCTGAAGCTCGTCGACCGCGGCTCGATCGTCCTGGTCGTGTACTCCGCGTTCTCGGCCGGCATGCGTGAGGGCATGTGGACGCAGACCTCGTGGACGTCCCTGCTGGTGGTGCTGGCGGTCTGTGTCGTGATCCTCGCGATCATGCTCACCCTCACGTGGTGGACGGCGCGCCGGCTCGGTTTCAACCGCCCGGACGCGATCGCCATCCAGTTCTGCGGCACGAAGAAGTCCCTGGCCAGCGGCCTGCCGATGGCGGGCGTCCTGTTCGCCGGGCAGCCCATCGGCCTGCTGATGCTGCCCCTGGTGCTGTTCCACCAGGCCCAGCTGATGGCCTGCTCCGCGCTCGCCGGACGCTACGCCCGGCAGTCACCGGAAGCGGAGGTCGGCGACCACGGGTGAGTGGTCGGACGGGACGATCCCCGTCCAGGCCGGCACCCGGACCCCGCGGACCCGCTGCCAGCGGACCCCCGGGCCGGAGAGCACCGCCCAGGTGCGCACCGTCGTCCCCTCCGGCACCCAGACGTAGTCGATCCGCTGATCCTTGCGCCGGATGACCTTCGCCACCGGTTCGCCCGCGACGCTCGCCGCCATCAGCTGCAGCGAGCTGGCCCGCCGCACGTCCGAGGTGTCCTTCGCCGCCACCGCGTGCGCGTCCACGAGCCCGGCGGCCCGGAGCTTCACGAGGTGGTCGCGGTAGGTCGGCCGGGTCTCGTCGTCGCGGGCGTTGAAGTCACCCAGCAGCACCAGCGGCTCGAACAGACCGGGATCGAGCCGTCCGACAAGGTCCACGAGCCGGTCGATCGCCAGCGACCGCACCGCGGCGAGCTGCGGGGACTGCCAGGCGTGCGCGTGCAGGTCCAGCACCAGCACGGTGCGTCCCGAGACCCGGTCGCGCGCCCGCACCCAGTCGACATACCGGTCGAGGATCGCGCCCTGCTCGCCGGCCGTGTTCACCCGCTCGTTCCCGGTGGCGGCCACCTCGAACCGGGTGGTGCGCAGCGCGATCGCGTGGTTGTCCGGCCCGGGCAACCATGTGTAGCCGGGCAGGTGCTCCGTGATCCAGGCGGCCGATTCCGTCCCGTTCTGGAACTCCTGGAGACCGACCACGTCCGGGTCGGCCAACTCGACCTTCGCGACCACGCCGGGCGCCCGCACCATCGGGTCCAGCTCGTCCCGGGCGATCAGCGGGAACCAGTCGTCGGGCACCGGCCCACCCAGCACGTTCCACGTCATCGCCCGCACCGACAGCGGCGGGCCGGAGACCTGCGCCGCGGTGGGCACGGGAGCGGTCGACGGCGGGGACGGGACCACCGCCCCGGCCGGTGTGCAGGCCACGAGCAGCGCAGCCAGCGCGAGCAGCCAGGCCCTGCCGCGCCGTCGCTCCTCCACGCGGGCAGGCTACCTCCCGTCCCAAGCCCCGGCCGCGCCGTACGATGAGCCAATGAGCCGCCCCGCCAGGTACGCCAAGGGCCTCGCCAAGCGCGAGGAGATCCTCACCACCGCCCTCGACGTGATCGCCCGCACGGGCTACGGCCGCACTTCGGTGCGCGAACTGGCCAACGCGGTCGGGCTCAGCCAGGCCGGCCTGCTGCACTACTTCGCGTCCAAGGAGGAGCTGTTCGCGGAGATCCTGCTCAAGCGCGACCAGGTCGACCACGACCGCAGCGAGCCGGAGGCGGGGTCCGAGATCGGCGCCCTGTCCAGCATCGTGCGGCACAACAGCGAAGTGCCGGGGCTCGTCCAGTTGTACGCGCGGTTCTCGGTCGAGGCCACCGAGTCCGGCCACCCCGCGCACGACGCGTTCGTGAACCGCTACGAGGCGGTCCGGGAGCTGCTGGCCGGGGAGATCACGGCGCGGCAGGCGGCCGGCACGCTGCCGCCCGACCTGGACGCACCCAGGATCGCCAACCTGCTCATCGCGGTCTCCGACGGGCTGCAGACGCAGTGGCTGCAGGACCCCGCCTTCGACATGGCCGACCACCTCGACTACCTGATCGACCTGCTCGGCCTGGGCCCGGCCGGCTGAACTACTGCAGCGGCTCCTGCTGCGGCTGCGGCTCGATCGCCGGCGCGGCTTCCGGTGGCAGCGCCCGCTCCGGGCCCGACGTGAGCGCGTTGCCGGGCTCCACGGTCGAGAGCCGCGCGGCGCGGCGTCCCTCCAGGGCCTCCGCCTCGGCGATCGCCTGCTGCACGGACGCGGCGGAGTTCGCCTCGTCCACCTTCTTCTGCGCCTCGATCTCGGCGAACACGTCCACCGGCTCGGGGGCCTCGAAGTCGCCCTGTTCCTCGTCCCCTGCGCCCGTGATGCCGGCCGCCACGGCGTTCCCCGCCACCTGGCCGAGCCCCTTCAGGGCGTCGTTCAGCTCGCTGGGGATGATCCACATCTTGTTGGCGTCGCCGCGGGCGAGGTTCGGCAGCATCCGCATGTACTGGTAGGCGAGCAGCGACTGGGTCGGCTTGCCCGCGTGGATCGCGCTGAACGTGGTGGTGATGGCCTGCGCCTCGCCCTCGGCACGCAGCATCGAGGCCTGCCGGTCGGCCTGGGCGCGCAGCACCGCGGACTCCCGCTCGCCCTGCGCCCGCAGGATGGAGGCCTCGCGGTCGCCGGACGCGGACAGGATCATCGACTGCCGCTGGCCTTCTGCGGTCAGGATCGCGGCCCGCTTGTCGCGCTCGGCCCGGGCGCCCTTCTCCATCGCGTCCCGGATCGTCGCCGGCGGCTCGATCGAGCGCAGCTCCACCCGGTTCACCTTGATGCCCCACTTGCCGGTCGCCTCGTCCAGCACGGCGCGCAGCTTCTGGTTGATCTCCTCGCGGCTGGTCAGCGTCTGCTCGAGGTCGAGCCCGCCGATGATGTTGCGCAGCGTGGTCATGGTCAGCTGCTCGATGGCCTGGATGTAGTTCTGGGCCTCGTAGGCGGCGCGCACCGGGTCGACCACCTGGTAGTAGATCACCGAGTCGATGTTCACCATCAGGTTGTCCTCGGTGATCACGCCCTGCGGCGGGAACGGCACCACGGCCTCGCGCATGTCCATCGTGTAGCGCACGGCGTCGATCACCGGCACCAGCAGGTGCGGGCCCGGCTCCAGCGTCCTGCGGAACTTGCCGAGCCGCTCGACCACGCCCACCTGCTGCTGGCGGATCACGCGCACCGCGCGCATCAGGACGGTCACGACGACCGCCGCGACCAGGAACCAGATGATCGCGGAAAACACTTCAGGCATCTCTTCTTCTCTCCTCGGGGTTCAGGGCAGGGCCAGGTGGCGCGGGTACACGATCGCGATCGCGCCGTCGATCCGGTACACCTCGATCTCGGTGCCGGCCGGGATCGTGCCCTCGACGCTGTGGGCGGACCAGACCTCGCCGGAGACCTTGACCTCGCCGGTGCCGGCGGTGATCTCGGTCAGCGCCACGCCGGGTGAGCCGACCATCTTGTCGACGCTCGAGCGGTAGCCGGGCAGCGCGCGCACCTTCTTGAGCAGGGTGGGACGGGCCAGGGCGAGCATCGCCACCGCGACCACGACGGCCGCGGCGATCTGCACCCACAGCACGCCGGGGAAGGCCAGGGCGACGAGCCCGCCGGCGAGTGCGCCGGAGGCCAGCATCAGCAAGGTGAAATCCAGCGTCATCAGCTCGGCGACGCCCAGGATGGCGGCCAGGGACACCCACGCCACCCACAGGTGTTCAGACAGCCACTCCATTGCGCACCACCTTCCTGGCACCCATCATGCCAAGTGCGCCGAAAAGTTCCCGGGATTCGCCCGGATCCGCAGCGCCGTTCACGCGAGGCGCGCGGGTGGCGGACGGTGCGCCGCGCGGGCGGCCGCCCGCGCCGTCCAGCGCCCGTCGGCGTGCCCGATGTCGAGCAGGATGTCGAAGGTGGCGCTCAGCCGGGGGCTGGTGAGCACCTCGTTGATCGGGCCCGCCGCGACGATCCGGCCGTGCTTGAGCAGCAGGGCGTGGGTGATCCCGACCGGGATCTCCTCCACGTGGTGCGTGACCAGCACCGTGGCCGGGGCGAACGGGTCGGAGCAGATCTCGGACAGGGTGCCGACCAGCGCCTCGCGTCCGGTCAGGTCGAGCCCGGCCGCCGGCTCGTCCAGCAACAGCAGCTCGGGGTCGGTCATCAGCGCGCGGGCGATCTGCACGCGCTTGCGCTCGCCCTCGCTGAGCGTGCCGAAGGTGCGGTCGGCGAGGTGGTCGACCCGCAACTGCTGCATCAGCACGTGGGCGCGGTCGTGGTCGAGCTCGTCGTAGGCCTCCCGCCAGCGGCCCATCACGGCGTAGGCGGCCGAGACGACGACGTCGGAGACCCGCTCTGAGCGCGGGATCCGGTCGGCGAGTGCGGCGGACGTGACGCCGATCCGGGGCCGCAGCTCGAACACGTCCACGGCGCCGAGGGTCTCGCCGAGCACGCTCGCCGTCCCCTTCGACGGGTGCCACTGGGCCCCGAGCACCTGCAGCAGGGTGGTCTTGCCGGCGCCGTTCGGGCCGATCACGACCCAGCGCTCGCCCTCCTCGACCCGCCACGTGACGTCGGTGATCAGGGTCGCCCCGGACCGGATGATCGAGACACCCCGCAGGTCGACGACACTCATGCGGCCAACTTACCGATTCCCGCGCCCCGAGCAGTCCTGTACGCGCCCAGACCACAGACGCTCCCGAAATTCGTTCCCGCTCCCGAAATTTCGGGAGCTTCCTCGAGTTT
>JAGQUI010000234.1 GCA_020438595.1 Propionibacteriaceae bacterium
CCGCGACCGCCGCCAGCTCGAGCCAGGTCATCACCTCCTGGTCGGCCAGCGGTCCCGGCACCTACCGGCTGCGCTGGGCCACCACGGCGTCGATGAGCGGCGCGGTCACCAAGAAGGTGTCCGGCACCCGCTACACCGTCAGCGGGCTGCCCGCCGCCACCACCTACTACTTCCAGGTGAAGGTCGTCACGAAGAAGGCGGGCGCAACGCGCAGCCCGTACAGCGACACCGCCACGGCGACCACGGACGCCGGCTCGGCCTCGTCCGCGGGGGATGTGCCGATCACGGGTTCGGGCTCGGCGACGATCCGGGTGGGCTCGTACAACGTGAAGTGCGCCAACTGCACCGGGGGCCTGTCCTGGTACGACCGGCGGGCCGCGGTGGTGAAGACCATCCTCGGCCAGGACGTCGACGTGATCGGCATCCAGGAGGCCTCCCAGGGCTGGCTGCGTGCTGACGACGGCGCCGGCGACAAGATCGACCTGTCCCAGTTCGAAGACCTGGCCAACCGCCTCGGCGCGCCGTACAAGCTCGCCAACGTCCACCGCAACAACTGCGTGAAGTCCACCACGCCCACGAACTGCGTCTACGCCGACCAGGGGGCGTCCCAGGGGACGAAGATCATCTACAACTCCGCCACCCTCGACCTGCTGGAGCAGGGTTCGGCGCAACTGCGACTCTCCAAGAACGCCGACGACAACGAGCGGTACGTCGCGTGGGCGATCTTCCGGCACAAGGCCAGCGGCGAGAAGTTCTTCTTCGCCGACACCCACCTCGAGAACGCCAAGGACACCGACGGCACCAGCTACTACTACCAGCTGCGCATCAACCAGACCAAGGACCTGCTCGACGTCGTGGCCGCCAAGAGCCAGGGGCTGCCCAGCTACGTCGTCGGCGACTTCAACTCCTACAAGTGGACCAAGCCCGACAACGCCCCGCGCGCCACGATGCTGGACGGCGGCTTCATCGATCCGCTCGGAAACTACGACCGCTCGATGTACGCCACGAAGGGCGCGATCGTGCAGCACCGGATCCGGACCAACTTCGACAGCTGGAACGACTTCGAGCGGGTGGCCAGGCACGACGACTACGTCAACGGCACCTACCTCGACTACATCTTCACCTCGCCCGGGATCGGGGTGCCCGAGTGGGAGACGGTGGTCGACATCGACTCCGACAACAAGTTCATCGGCACCATCCCGTCCGACCACAACATGATCCGGGCAACGACCACGTTGCCGTGAGCAGGAAGGTTCCCCGCGCGTGAGCGACTCTCCACCACTCGTTCAGGATTCCCCGGCGAATCCGGCGAATGGTGTGCCCCGCGATCGTGCCGGAGCTAGCCTGCTGAGAAATTCTCATCCCCCCGAGATGGAGTTCTAATGTTCGCGTTCCCCCGTCGCAGGGTCGCCGGCGTCCTCGTCGCCGTCGCCTCCGCGCTGTCACTCACGGCGATCCAGGCCCCGGCCGCCGCCGTGGCCGCAGACGTCGTCGGCACGACCGTCGTCGCGCCCGCGGCGACGTCCAGCGCGACGATCCGGGTGGCCTCGTACAACGTGAAGTGCGCGAACTGCAAGGGCGGCAAGTCCTGGTACACGCGGCGCGGCGCCGTCGTCCGCACCATCCTGGGCCAGAACGTCGACGTGATCGGCATCCAGGAGGCCAGCCAGGGCTGGCTGAAGGGCAAGCACGGCAAGATCGACCTGTCCCAGTTCGAGGACCTCGTGAACCGGCTGGGCGCCCCGTACGCGCTCGCGAACACCGCCCGCAACAACTGCGTGAACCCCGACTCGCCCCGGAACTGCGTCTACGCCGACCAAGGCGCGTCCCAGGGAACCAAGATCATCTACAACACCAGCACGCTCACCCTGGTCAGCCAGGGCTCGCAGGCCCTGTCCTACATCAGCGGCGCGGACAATGACCGCTACGTCGCCTGGGCGATCTTCCAGGACAAGGCGAGCGGGAAGCGGTTCTTCTTCGCCAACACCCACCTCGAGCCCCGCAAGGGCGCCCGGTACTACGAGTTGCGCCAGAACCAGACCCGCGAGGTGCTCGCCGTGGTGTCCGCCAGGAGCCAGGGCCTGCCGTCCTACGTCGTCGGCGACTTCAACAGCTACAAGTGGAGCCGGGTCAACGACAGCAAGAGCCGGTCGGTGGCCCGCGACAACGCCCCGCGCCGGATCATGCTCGACCAGGGCGGTTTCATCGATCCACTCGGCAACTTCGACGCCTCGATGTACACCACGCAGGCGGCCATCGTGGGCAACCGGATCCACACCAACTTCGACAGCTGGAACGACTACAAGCGCAAGGCCAAGCACGACGACTACGTGAACGGCACCTACCTCGACTACATCTTCACCTCGCCCGGCATCAAGGTTCCCGAGTGGGAGACCGTGGTGCGGATCAACAAGAAGAACAAGTTCATCGGGACCATCCCGTCCGACCACAACATGGTCAGGGCGACCACAGTGATCTCCTGAACCGGCCTGCGGTCGCTTCGGCGATCGGGCACCTCACCTGACTTCCCCAAGGAGAGCCCCATGTTCACCACGATGTCCCGCCGGCTGGTGGGTGTGCTCGCAGCCCTCGCGCTGGCGCTGGGGCTGCCCGGCCAGCCCCAGGCCGATGCTGCCCAGAAGTACTCGGCGCCGACCCGGCTCCGGGCCACCGCCGTGGCCGGCACCGAGGCTCGCCTCGCCTGGCGGGACGTCTCGGGCGCGCCGCAGTACCGGGTGCGGTACTCGACGTCGAAGCGGATGACCCACTCGCGCTACCTGCGCACCGACACCAACACGGCTTCGCTGACCGGCCTCACCCCCGGACGCACCTACTACGTCCGGGTCAAGGTGACCTCGGCCGGCGGGACGTCGCTGAGCACGTACTCCACGAAGCTCGCGCTGCGCACGCCGACGGCGCGCAAGCGCACCTACCTCAGCCCGACGGGCCTGGTCATCGTGCCGACCGGCGGGGCGACCCTCCAGGTGTCCTGGAACCAGGGCTCGGCCGCCGCCTACCGGGTCTCGTGGGCCGACAACAAGGCGATGACCGGGGCGACGACCGCCCGGGTCACGGGCACCAGCTACGTCATCACCGCCCTCGCGGCCCTCACCCGGTACTACGTCCGGGTGAAGGCGGTGGACGCGAGCTCCGGCAGCACCCGCAGCGCCTACACCAGCCCCGTCCGGAGCTCGACGCTGACCGCCGACTCGGCCAGCATCCGGGTCGCCTCCTACAACGTGCGCTGCGTGAACTGCACTCCCGGGCCGACCTGGTACGAGCGCCGCGACGCGGTCGTGCAGACCATCCTGGGCCAGGACGTCGACGTCGTCGGCCTCCAGGAGGCGTCCCAGGCCAAGCTGCGCGCGGACAACGGCGCGGGCGACAAGATCGACCAGGCGCAGTTCGAGGACCTCATCCAGCGCCTCGGGTCGCCCTACAAGCTGACCAACACCAAGCGCTACAACTGCGTGCGGGCCAAGCGCTCGTCCAACTGCGTCTACGCCGACCAGGGCGCGTCCGACGGCACGAAGATCGTCTACAACTCCGACCGCCTCACCCTGCTCGACGCGGGTTCACAGACCCTGACGAGGCTCAGTGAGGGCAACAACCGCTTCGTCGCCTGGGCGGTCTTCCGGCACAAGGCCAGCGGCAAGGAGTTCCTCTTCGCCGACACCCACCTGGAGTACCTGAAGGGCGAGGAGTTCTACCAGCTCCGCATCCAGCAGACGAAGGAAGTCCTCGCCGCGGTGGCGGCGCACAACCGTGGCCTGCCCAGCTACATCGTGGGTGACTTCAACTCCACCAAGTGGACCGACCCTGACAACGCCCCGCGCAGCACGGTGCTCGCCGCAGGCTTCGTCGACCCGCTGGGCAACATCGACGGCACCCACGCCGTCGAGGGCGCGATCGTCGGCCACCGGATCCGCACGAACTACCACAGCTGGAACGACTTCGCGGAAGTGGCCCGGCACACCGACCACGTGAACGGCTCCTACCTGGACTACATCTTCACCTCGACGGGCATCGAGGTGCCGGAGTGGGAGACCGTGGTGAACGTCGACCCCGAGGACCGGTTCATCGGCACCATCCCGTCCGACCACAACATGATCCGGGCGACGACGGTGCTGCGTTGATCGTTTCGGCCCGGTCCCGACGGCTCGCGCTCGCGCTGGTCGCCGTCCTCGCCTGGCTGTCCCTCGACGTGCCGGCGGCCGCGGCGGCGACGTACCCCTTCGAGCCGCCGGCCCCGCCTGCGGCCACCGAGGTGGCCGGCACCGGGGTGGCGCTGGCCTGGGACGCCGTCGAGGGTGCGCCCGGCTACCGCGTCCGGTACTCGTCGCGCTCGTCCATGGCGAAGTCCCGCTACCTGCGCACGACCTCGCCCACCGCCGTCGTGACCGGGCTCGCCCGTGGCACCACCTACTACGTCACGGTGCGGGTGATCGACACCGACGGCACGTCGCTGAGTGCCTACTCCGAGCGGTACTCGGTGCGGACGCGGACGAAGCTCTCCTACAAGTACCTGGTCCCGGGCGGCCTCGCGGCGACGTCTCCGAACTGGGACCGGCTGGCCGTGTCCTGGGACCGCAGCGGCCCGGGCACCTACCGGGTGCGGTGGGCCGACAACAAGGAGATGGACGGCGCGAGCACGAAGAAGGTGCGCGGCACCGGCTACACGATCACCGGGCTCGATGCGGCCACCACCTACTACCTCCAGGTCAAGGTCGTCACCCGCACGGCGGGGGCGACCCGGAGCCCGTACAGCGAGGCGGTCGAGACCACCACGGCCGACCCCGACCCGGCGACCATCCGGGTGGGCTCCTACAACGTGAA
>JAGQUI010000235.1 GCA_020438595.1 Propionibacteriaceae bacterium
CCATGTCCGTAGCGCTCAGAGCGATCGCGATCGCGATTGGTTCGGTCCTTCTTGCGGGGTCGCTTTCGGCATCCTCAGCCCGCGCGGAAGTCGTTTGCGACCGCGTGACCAACGAGTGCTGGATCAAGGACGGCGGCGATGGGGATGGTGGCGATGGTGGCGGCAAGGACAAATCTCCGGAGCCCCCGTTGTGCTCTGCGTTCCCTCGCGGGGTTTCGGACAATCCGCCGGAGGATGACTGGGTTTGGGTCACGTGTCGTCTCTTGCCGGGCCAGCCGGATCTGATCGGTTTGTGGGTGCCGCCGCGGGAGAGTGCGGAGCAGTTAGCGTGGGCGGCGATCGCCCGGCTGCAGTTGAAGCCGGTTGAGATCGGGCTGACCCCGCTGGATCCGGATGTGATGACCGCGGTCGGGATCCCGGTGTGGTTGTGGGTGGATAACCCGTCGCGGACGTCGTGGGGGCCGGCGTCGATCACGGCTGGCGGGATCTCGTTGACGGCGCACGTGTCGTCGGTGTCGTGGGCGATGGGCGACGGCACCGTCGTGCAGTGCGGCAGGGGCACACCGTGGCGCTCGAGCATGGTCGACCGGAACGGGATGGTGGGTGAGTCCCCGACCTGCGGCCATGTGTACGACCAGCAGGGCCGCTACGTGGTACGGGCGGTGGCGCACTGGGTTGCTGACTGGCAGGGCTATGGCGAGTCGGGAACGATCCGGCTCGATCTGGCGTCCACCCGGGTTCTGCGGGTGGGTGAGATCCAGGTGATCGTGACACGCAGATAGGGAGCGAACCGATGAAGACCGCAGAGACGAAGCAGCGCACCGAGACTGCCGAGCCGGCGCCGGCGATCCCGGCGCCGGTAACGACGAAGTTGCAGCGGCGCACGTTGCCGGTGGTGGTGGCGGTGGTGCTGGTGTGTCTGGGCGGGGTGACGGGGCTGTGGTTGTGGACGTCGTCGTCGAGCGCGAGCGAGGTGGTCGCGGTCCGGGTCGGGGTGGAGCGTGGCCAGTTGATCGCCGCGACGGACCTGACCACGGTGAGGGTCACGCTGGATCCGTCGCTGCGGACGGTGCCCGCGGGCGCGGTGGACTCGCTGGTGGGCAAGCGGGCGGTCACGGATCTGGCGGTGGGCACGTTGGTGTCGCCGGATCAGGTCAGTGACGCGGTGGTTCCTGGCGCCGGTCTGGCGGTGGTGGCGGTCCCGATCGCCGCCGGGCTGATTCCGGCCGAGCCGTTGAAGGCGGGCGACACGGTGCGGCTGGTGCAGGCACCGGCCCAGGGCGTGCAGGTCACGGGTGCTCCGACGGAGATCACGGCGACGGTGTTGAACGTGACCCCGGGGGACACCGAGACGGTGGTCGACGTGCTGGTGGCCGACAACCGGGCGGGCGAGCTGGCGGCCCGGGCCGCGTCGGGTGATCTGGCGTTGGTGTTGGCGAGCAGGGAGCGCTGATCGGCATGGCCATGATCACGTTGGCTTCAGCCGCCGGTGCTCCGGGGGTGACCACGACCGGGTTGGCGTTGGCCGCCTGCTGGCCGCGTCCGTGTCTGCTGGTGGAGGCCGATCCGTCAGGGTCGTCGGCGTTGCTGGCCGGGTTCTGGCGGGGTACCCGTGACCACACCGGGGTGGTCGACCTGGTCAAGGCCCACCGCGCCGGGGTACTGGCCGATGCCCTGTTGCGGATGGCGATGCCGGTCGACGGCACCCAGGCGTCGGTGATCATCGGGTCGCGTTCGCATGAGCAGGCGGCTGGCCTGGCCCGGTTGTGGGAGCCGCTGGCAGGGGTGTTGCGGGATCTCGCTGCCCGGGATCAGGACGTAATCGTGGATGCGGGCCGGCTCGGCCTGGAGGGCTCCCCGGCCCCGTTGATCGTCCAGGCCGACGTCACGCTGCTGGTCGCCCGGACCAGCTTGGTCGATGTCGCCGGCGCACGGTCGTGGGCGTTGTCGTTGCAGGACGCGGCCGGCCCGGGCCATGAGGTCCGGCTGCTGCTGGTGGGGCCCGGCCGGCCCTACAGAGCCGGGGAGGTGTCCCGCGCGCTGGGGGTCGCGGTGGCCGGCTCGATCCGGTGGGACCCGGTCCGGGCCGGCGTGTTCTCCCATGGTGACCCGATGCCGGCCGCCCGGGGTTTGCGGCGGCTGACCGGCAGCCCGGATGCGGCCGGGCGGGCGTTCGCCGTGTCGGGTTACCAGCGCAGCGTCCAGGCGGCCGGGGAGGCGGTGCGGGCAGTGGTGGAGCGTTCGGATCGGGAACGGGCGCGGTGGATCGCCCCACACACCAGTGGAGAGGAGGCCCGTCCATGAGCGAGCCGGAACACGAAGATGACCTGCTCGGCCTGCCGATGTTCGACAGCCAACGTCCCGCACCGGTACGCCGGCCGGGCCGGGTCCGCGGCGGTTTCCGCGTGCCCGACGAGCCCACATCCGACACGCCGGCGGTGCCGTCGCGGGTGGTGCCGATCCGTCCCGCACCCTCTGGGTCCGTGTTCGGGTCTGCGTCACCGGCGGTGGACGGGGTGGACTGGACGGAGGTGGCCCGCTTCCGTGGCGAGGTCGCGAAACGTCTGCCGGGCCGCGTCGGTGGGGTGGCGAGCAGGGAGCGTGAGGAGGCGGAGGGCTGGTCGGTGATCCGTCAGCTGCTGGACGAGGACACCGCAGCCACCCTGGCCCGCAGCGGCGAGATCCGAACCGCGGATGCACAGCAACGGTTGGCGCAGGCGATCTTCGACAGCGTGTTCCGGCTGGGCCGGCTCCAACCCCTGGTGGACGACCCGAGGGTGGAGAACATCCTCGTCTACGGGTGTGACCGGGTGGTGGTGGAGTACGCCGACGGGTCGATGCGCCAACTGCCGCCGGTCGCCGACAGCGACGCGGATCTGATCGATTTCGTCGCGTTCGTCGCCTCGCGGGCGGACAATCCGCGCTCGTTCACCCCGGCCCACCCGTCGCTGAACCTGACCCTGGCCGATGGTTCCCGGCTGGCGGCGTCCTTGGAGACGGGCCGAGTGTCGCTGGTGATCCGCCGGCACCGGATCCGCCGGGTGACCCTGGCGGATCTGGTCGAGTGGGGCTCGCTCAGCGAGGTGATGGCCGACTTCCTCCGCGCGGCCGTGCGGGCTCGGAAGTCGATCGTGGTCTCCGGCGCGCAGGGTGCCGGCAAGACGACCCTGGTGCGGGCGTTGTGTGCCGAGATCCCGAGGATGGAGATCGTGGGCACGTTCGAGTCCGAGCGGGAGCTGTTCCTGCCCGACATCGAGGGCCAGCACGCGGTCGTGTTCGACTGGGAGATGCGGGCCGGGTCGGGCGAGCGCGCCGAGGACGGCAGCCTCGCCGGCCGGCGGACGACCTCCTCTCAGGTGACCAGCAGTTTCCGGTTCCGGGCCGACCGGCAGATCGTCGGTGAGGTGCTGGGTGCGGAGGCGATGGACATGATCAAGGTGATGGAGTCGGGCACTGGATCGATCTCCACCACCCACGCCGCGAACGCCCGCTTGGCGGTCCACAAGCTGATCACCTGCGCGATGGAAGCAGGCCCGCACGTCAGCCACGACCTGGTCGCCGCCAAACTGTCCGCCACGCTCGACCTGGTGGTGCAGATGCATTCGGAGATCACCCCGATCGACGACTTCGGCCAGGTCGCGCACAAGCGCCGGTTCGTGTCGGAGATCGTGGAGGTGACCCCGGGGGAGTGGCCGCGTGGGATCGCGTTCACCACCGTGTTCCGGCGGCTGCCGGGCCAGCCCGGGGTGGCCGACACCCGTCCCGACAGCATCTGGGACGACCTGGTCGCCGCCGGCCTGGACGCGGCCGCGTTCGAACGCGAAGCCGCCGAGTTCAGCAACCCCGGCGGTGCCCGATGACCGGAGCCGTGTTGTCGATGCTGTCCGGGGCGATGATCGCCGCCGGGCTGGTGCTGGGCGTGTACGGCCTGAAACGCCGGCCCGTCCCGCCGCCGGGGCCCCGCCGGCCGGCGCCGGCTTGGGTCGGCTGGCTGGTCCGGATGCCCGCCTGGCAGCGCTGGTCGCTGCTGGCCGCCGCCCTACTCGGGCTGGTGTTGACCGTGTTCGGGGTGCCGCTGGTGGTCGGGCTGCTGCTGCCGCTGGGCGTGGTCGGTCTGCCGGCGCTGCTGGTCACCTCCGACGGGGGCCGGCGGATCGCCCGGCTGGACGCGATCAGCGAGTGGACCCGCAACCTGGCCTCGGTGATCACCGCCGGCCAGAGCCTGGAACAGGCCCTCACCGCGAGCCTGCGGGCCGCCCCGGCGCCGATCCAGCCGCAGGTGAGCAACCTGGTCGCCCGGCTGCGGGCCCGCTGGTCCACCGAGGACGCCTTGTTGAAGTTCGCCGACGAGCTGGATGATGCCACCGGCGATCTGGTGGTCAGCGCCCTGATCATCGGCTCCAGGCATCGCGGCGAAGGCCTGTCGAGGGTGTTGACCGGCCTGTCGGACTCGGTCGCCGAGGAGGTCCGGTCCCGTCGCGACATCGAGGCCGACCGGGACAAGGCCCGCGGCTCGGCCCGGCTGATCACCCTGCTCGCGGTCGGCGGCATGGCGCTGCTCGCCTTCACCGGCGACATGCTGGCCCCCTACACCACCCCGGCCGGACAAGTCGTCCTCGCCGGTCTGGCCGCCCTGTTCGTCGCCGGCCTGGCCTGGCTGAGACGGATGGTCGCCGACGACCCGCCTGCCAGGTTCCTGCCCGCCCGGGAGGTGCCACGATGACCAACGCGGTACAGCTGTGGGTTCTGGCCGGCGCCATGGTCGGCGGCGGGATCGCCCTGCTGGTGTGGTGGCTCCAACCCGCCCAGCCCGACCTCGCCCAGGCTC
>JAGQUI010000236.1 GCA_020438595.1 Propionibacteriaceae bacterium
CCCAACTTGGTCCACCACTATCGGTTGTGGTCGTGAGGTTGGTGGACCGCAATCGGAACCGTCCCGGATTCCCGCCGGTTCGCACTGGTCGGGACACGGTTCGGCAACGAGTTCGGGTTCACCGGGCGCGTCGGCGCCTGCGGCGCGGGCCGAGGTTGGACGATGGGAGGCGTGGCAGATCACGATCTCAGGAGCGCGAGGCGACGCACCGCGGCACGATGGGGGAGGGCGACCGCCGTCGTCCTCGGCGCGGGGCTGGCGGTGAGCCTGGCCGCCTGCACCGATCCCGGCGGACCCGACTTCACGCCCAAGCCGATCGAGACGATCACCCCGTCCGCGCCCGCGACGTCCGCGTCGCCCACCGAGGCGGCCACGTCGGCAACCCCGTCCACCACCCCCACCGTCAGGGAGGGCGTGAAGGCGACCGGCAGCATGTCGATCTACGGCGCGGTCTCGAAGGCGCTCAAGGGCACCTGCCAGACGGCGGACGGCGGCCCGACGATCACGATGGCCGACCACGCGAACGACTTCTACGGCAAGGTCGACACGCTCGTGGTGCTGAGCCCGGCGAAGAAGTCCGTCGTGGCCGTCGAGACCACGTTCGAGGAGGACTCCGAGGGCTTCACCTGGGAGCTCACCTACGCCTCGGCGGACCCGGTGGCGGGCACCTCGGCCAAGGTCAGCACCTCCGGCACCACCTACACGATCTCGGGGAAGCTGCAGTCGAAGGAGACCCGGAAGGGCAAGACCCGTACCGAGATCCTGCCCTTCACGATCGTCGCGAAGTGCGCGGGCGCCGACTGGTGAGCCGGCTCAGGGCAGCGTGACCTTGCGGGTCTTCGACGACATCTTCGTCAGGGTCTGGTAGCCGCTCTTCTTCCCGGTGACCTCGACGGTGATCCGCTTGCCCAGGCTGTTCTTCGTCAGCTTGAACGTCGACTTGGTGGCGACCTTCACGACCTTGCCGTTGCGGTACCACTGGTAGCTGACCTTGACCTTCGACCTGCTCCAGGTCTGCTCGACCCGCAGCACCTTGCCCACGTCCCGCTTGCCGCGGATCTTCAGCTTCACCGTCAGCGTCTTGCCGGTGGACGCGACCACGGTCGAGGTGGCCTTCGAGGTCTTGGTCAGGGTGGCGTAGCCGTCCAGTTCCCCGGTCACCTTCACGGTGATCTTCGAGCCCTCCTCGGCACTGGTGAGTTCGTAGCTCGCCGAGGTGGCGCCCTTGATCGCGGTGGAGCCGGCGTACCACTGGTAGCTCAGCTTGGCGTCCGACGGGTCCCACGTGCCGGCGTCCGCCTTCAGGGTCTGGCCGACCTTGGCGGTGCCGCTGATCTTCGGGGTGGGGGCCGACATGCTGCCGCCGGTGACGGCGGACGTGGTGTCCGAGGTCTTGGTGGCCGTGTCGTAGCCGTCGCGGGTCGCGGTGACCGCCACGGACAGCTTGGCCTTCGCGTCGTCGCCCTGCACCTCGTAGCTGGACTTCGTCGCGCCCGAGATGGCCTTGCCACCGCGCAGCCACTGGTAGCTGAGCTTGCCCGGCGTCGGCTTCCAGGTGCCCGCGTCCGCCTTCAGGGTCTCGCCGACCTTGGCCGTACCGCTGATCTCGGGCGCGGGCGTGGTGGAGAAGGTGGCGTTGGCGACCGCGTCCGTGGTCACGGTGCGGGCGGTCGCGGTGTAGCCGGTCTTCAGCCCGCTCACCTCGACCGAGAGCTTCGACCCGGCGTCTTCGGCCTGGACGTCGTAGCTGGTGCCGTCCGCGCCGCTGATCGCGGTCTTGCCGCGGTACCACTGGTAGGACAGGCTCACCGAGCCGGGGCCCCAGGACCCGGCGTCCACCTTCAGGGTCTGCTCGACCTTCGCGGTGCCGGAGAGGGACGGCTGGTCGGAGTCCAGCGCCATGAACAGCGCGGCCCAGGTGTTGTCGTCGACGCTGCCGCTGGCGCTGCGCCCGGCGGTGGTCTGGAACGACTTCAGGGACGCGAGCGTGGCCGCGCCGAATCCGCTGCCGCTCGTGGTGCTGTAGCCGAGCCCGTCGAGCAGCGCGTTGAGGGCGCTGGCCAGGGTGCCGTCCGTGCCGGAGCCGAGCTTGCTGAACAGCGCGCCCAGGGTGTTCTTGCCGGCCTGCCCGTCCACCACGAGGCCCTTGGCCTTCTGGAACTTCTTCACCGCGGAGACGGTGCCGGAGTCGTACTTGCCGGTGATGCTGGTGGAGTAGCCCGCGGCCTTGAGCAGGTACTGCAGGGCGGTCACCCGGAAGCCTGTGTTGCCGGAGTCGAGCACGATCTTGATCGGGACCACGTCGTAGTCGGTCAGGTTGTAGGTGTCGATCAGGTCGTCGAGGGTCTTGGCGTAGCTGCTCGCGGACTTCGGCTGCACGACCTTCGCCAGCGCGTCCACGAACTTGGGGATGCTCGACATCACGTCGCGGGCATCGGCGTAGGCCGCGTCACTGGTGATCGCGGCGGCGTTCCCGTAGAACGAGTTCGTCTTCGAGGAGAACTTCGAGTAGTCCGTTGAGCCGATCGTGGTGCAGCCGGACTTGTAGATGCCGGCGGCCGAGGCGTAGATGCTGTCGCCGTTGGCGAGCGCGAACGAGGAGTAGCGACGCAGGCCGGCGTAGTACGAGCGGTTCTTCCAGTAGGTCAGGGTGGTGCGGACCACGCCGTAGGCACGGCCGCGGGCCTCGATGATCCGCCACTCGCCGCTCTTCAGCTTCTTGGTCAGCACGGCGACGTGCCCGATGCCGTTGGACCGCGCCGGGTTGTTGCGCAGGAAGACCAGGTCGCCCACCTTCGGCGATCCGGTGACCTTCTTCGTGACGTTGTACTGCGCGGCGGCCAGGTCGGTGATCGGGTTGCCGGAGCGCCCGTACAGCCACTGGACCAGCTCGGAGCAGTCGAACTTGGGCGGGTTCGGGTCGCTGATCGCGGTCTCGGCGCCGAGCACGTACGGCTTGCCCACCTGGTCGTCGGCGAGGCTGGCGAACTGCTTGGCGGTCATCGTCGCGCTGCAGGGGGTGTTGAAGTAGTTGTTGGCCTTGGAGACGGCCGAGGACGTGCCCCAGTCGCTGGCCTCGATCGCCTGGGCGATCAGGACGGACGCGGGCACGCCGAACTTGTTCTGCGTCTTCTGCGCCGTGCTGACCAGGCTCGAGATGAACTTGGCCTTGGCACTGGACGAGACCGCATTCGCGACCGGGGGTTGAACGAGGGCAAGGCCCAGGGCAAGGGCGAGCCCCGTCGTCACGGATAGCACTCTGGTCACAACCTTCACAGGTGCTTTGGTACCGAGGTGCTACGGGCGAGGCAAGGGTCCGCTTGAGGGTTGGAGTCGCCTCTCCGGGCGACAAGAGCGATCTGACTAGGCAATTCAATCCTGAGGAACCTCAAGTAGGCGTTCAGGGTTGGGTTGAGGGTTGGCGCGGCGGCGGCCGCGCTATCGTGCGCGTACCGGACGGGTTCGGCCGGCCGTTCACCAGGGAGGATGTCGATGAGGATCCTGGTCACCGGGTCGGCGGACGGCCTGGGACGCCTGGCCGCCGCCGCCCTGCAGGAGGAGGGGCACCGCGTCGTCGTGCACGTCCGCAACCCGGAGCGGTTGCCCGCCGTCACGGACCTGGTCGAGCGTGGCGCGGAGGTAGTGGTCGGCGACCTGGCGGTGCTCGACGAGGTGCGCTCGATCGCGGCGCAGGTGAACGCGCTGGGCCGGATGGACGCGGTGGTCCACAACGCCGGGGTGTACACCGGTCCCGTGCTGCCGGTGAACGTGGTGGCGCCGTACCTGCTCACGGCGTCCATGCACCGTCCCGACCGCCTGGTCTACCTGAGCAGCGGCATGCACCGCGGCGGACGTCCCGTCCTGGCCGGTCTCGACGGGAGCGGGGGGCGGCGCAGCGGCAGCTACTCCGACAGCAAGCTGTTCGTCGCCGCCCTCGCCGCCGCCGTGGCGCGGCGCTGGCCGGACGTGCTCAGCAACGCCGTCGACCCCGGCTGGGTGCCGACCCGGATGGGCGGACCGGGCGCACCCGACGACCTGGGGCTGGGCCACCTCACCCAGGAGTGGCTCGCCACCAGCGACGACCCGGCCGCCCTGACCAGCGGTGGCTACTGGCACCACCAGCGCCGGCTCGAGCCGCACCCGGCCGTCGGCGACGAGGAGTTCCAGGAGGCCCTGCTCGCCGCCCTCGCGGCCGGCACCGGTGTGGAGTTGCCCGCCGCGTGAGGGGCGGCGGGTCTCAGCCGCGGGTGAGGGTGTAGCGGTCGACGGTCTTCCCGTCCACGTTCTCGAAGGTGAACTCCAGCGAGGTGGCGGTCGCGGTCACGCGCTGGGCGCCCCAGTTGGCCTGGTAGCGGACCCTGCTGCCGGACACCGGGGTGGTGAAGGTGTAGCGGGGTGCGCCGCCCAGGCCGTTGACGAAGTAGACGATCCCGTCGCGCCGGATCCGTTCGTAGGTGTGGGCGTGGCCGGAGATGACGGCGTCGGCGCCCCAGCGGGCGAACGGCCACTGCATGCCGGCGCTCGAGCCATGGGTGCTGTCGGAGGAGTAGGGCGGGTGGTGGTCGTAGACGATGTTCCAGGCCGAGGTGGAGGCGGCCAGCTGCTTCCTCAGCCACCGCGCCTGGGTCGAGCGGCTGCCTGTCCCGTCCGGCTCCTCGGGGTTGGAGTTGAGCACGAAGAAGTGCACCGGACCCTGCACGAAGTCGTAGTAGCGCTCGTTGCCCGAGCTGTTCGCGAACCCGGTGCCGGGCAGGGTGAAGTAGCCGAGGTAGGTCGACAGTGACGGGGTCGCGTCGCTGTAGTCGTGGTTGCCGAGGGCGGGG
>JAGQUI010000237.1 GCA_020438595.1 Propionibacteriaceae bacterium
ACCCGCGCTGCCCACCCACGCCATCGACCGCCCCGGGGTGTCCTCCCGGCTGACCGAACTGGTGGGCGCGCATCGGGTGACCACGGTGCGTGCGCCGGCGGGCTTCGGGAAGACCTGCGCGCTCAGCGCCTGGGCCGCGGCCTCACCCCGTCCGGTGGGCTGGCTCGCCCTCACCCGGGCGGACCGGCATCCCGGGCGCCTGCGGAACGCGCTCGACCTGGCCCTCTGGCAGCTGACGAAGGCTCGCGGGCAGACAGGGGACGGCACCGGGCCCGTCCTGGTCATCGACGACCTGCAGTACGCCTCGAGCGACGGGGCCAGGGACCTCCTTCGCGACCTGATCCTGCGCAGCGACCTGGGCGTGCGGCTGGTGCTCGCCACCAGGACCGCGCCCGAAATCGGCCTGGCCCGGCTGCTGGCCAGCGGTGACCTCGCCCGGCTCGGCCCCGACGACCTCGCCATGACCACGGCTGAGGTGGGGGAGGCGGCCCGGAACCTCGGTCGCGACCTGGACGACGACGGCGCGGAGCAGCTGCGGATGCTGACCGGGGGGTGGCCCGTCGCGGTCCGCCTGGCCCTGATCTCACCGGCGGGAACGCCGGCGCCCGGCCTCACCATCGGCGATGCCTTTCCCCAACTGGTCGACTACCTGGTGGAGAACGTGCTCGGCCAGCTGCCGTCCGAGCTGAGCGACTTCGTCACCCAGGCCTGCACGTGCGACTGGCTGACTGCCGACATGGCCAGGGAACTGACCGGGAACGCACGCTCGTCGGAGTACCTCGAGCAGGCGATCGCACTGGGGCTGCCGCTCGAACGCCACCCCCTCCCCCAGGGACACGAGGTGGCCTACCACTGGCACCCCGTGATGACCCAGGCCGGCCGCGCCGTGCTGATGCGCAGGAACCCGCCGGCGGCCAGGGCGCTGCACCGCAGGGCCGCGGACCTGTTCGCGCTGGTCGACCCGCAGGTGGCGGCGGCCCACGCCCTGGTCGCCCGCGCGCCGGAGGTGGTCGCCCGGCTGATCCGCTCGCAGTGGCTGGCCGAGGTGCTCCGCGGCAACTTCCAGCTGGTGGAGGAGCTGTGCACACGGCTGCCCGCACCATGGACCGACGATCCCGAGATCCTGACCATTCGCGCGCTGTGTGAACGGGGCGGAGGGGGGGACCCCGCAACAGCCGACGCGTTCGCGAGACGTGCGAGCGCTGCCAGCACGACACTCGATGCGCAGGCCCGGGCGCACTACGAGATGACCCTGACGCTGGCGCGGCTGTTCTTCGCCGACGACGAGGCCGACCTCCGGGCCGCTTGTGACGAGGTCGAGGAGTTGCTCGACCACCCGGTGGACCTGGACGGGGCACTGCACGCCTGCGCCGTCCTCCTGTTGGGCTGGTCCAACACCCGGCTCCGGCGGGCCGGGCAGGCACGCGTGCAACTCGCTGACGCGGTGCACCGCTGTCGTGCCGAGGGACTGGCGGACCTCGCCGACCGTGCCCACGCCTACCACGCCCTGATCCTCGCCTACGCCGGAGACTTCCCGGCGGCGAGGGTCGCGCTCTCCGCGGTCCCGGCGCCGGAGGAGGCCGGCTGGCGTCGCACGGACGGCTCCGTGGAGTCCTACGCCCTGGGCTGGATCGCCTTCTGGACCGGAGGCGACCAGGAGGACGCGGCGATCGAGATCTACCGTCGCGCGGTGGCCGACCCGGCCGCGGTCACCTCCCTCCAGCCGATGGCCAAGGCCTGGCTCGCCTACGCTGCGGTGGCGAAGCCCGGGGCAGGCGCCGTCGACGAAGCCCAGCGGGTGGTGGACGAGATCCCCGACGCCACCTTCCAGGGCATTCCCTGGCCCGCCTACAAGGCGATCGCCCAGGCCGGCATCGATGCTCATCGTGGCGACCGCACGCGTGCGGTGAGACTGCTGGACGAGGCCACGGACAGTGCATCCTTCATCCCGGCGGCGGGGATCATCGCCGCAGAGCAGTACTGGCTGTGCGGCGAGATCGAGCGTGCGCGCCGGGTCGCGCAGTCCCTGATGGACTCGCCCGACTACATCCGGCTCGGCGCCCTCGTGGTGAGTGCCCTGTGCCTGCAGTCGGACGATTCGGCCGACGCCGCCCACGCGCTCCTCGAGGAGGCCCTCTGCGTCGGCGCGGAGCTGCGGATCATCCGCCCGTTCCTGCTCCGCGATCCGCACCTGACCGAACTGCTCACCGAGCACGCGGCCCGCGGACCCGCAACGAGGCGTTCCTGGCCGGACTGATCGCCACCCACCGGTCCCGCCCGGGCACGGAGGACGCCGAGCTGAGCACCAGGGAGCGCGAGATCCTCGGCTATCTCGCCACCACCATGTCGGCGGCGGAGATCCGCGATGCGCTCTTCATCTCGCAGAACACCCTCAAGACCCACCTGCGGTCGATCTACCGGAAGCTCGGTGTGGGCAGCCGCCGCGAAGCAGCCCGGGTGGCGCAGCACCGTGGCACGGCCGTTGCGGGACATTGGTGACCGGAACCATCACCAGCGTGCTGCTCCTCTCCGGCGGCGTCGCGATCAGTCCTCTGCCGATCCTGGCCGTGATCGGACTGTTGCTGTCGAAGCAGTCCCGGGCGACGAGCCTGCCCTTCGCCGGCGGCTGGTTGGGCGGGATCGTGCTGGTCGTGGTGGTCGGGATGGGCTCGGGTCTCGCCAGTCGCCGGATCGGCCCCGAAGCGCTGCACGGGGCCGCAGCGGTCGTCGGGGTCAGCCTGGGCTCGGTGGCGATCCTGGCCGGCGCGCTGATCTGGTTCCGGCGTCCGGTCGACGCGACGGCCGGCCAGCGCGACTGGCTCGGGACACTCGACGCGCTCTCGCCCTCGCGCGCACTCGCTGTCGGCGGGGTCCTGTCGGCCGTGAACCCGAAGAACCTCCTGGCGAGCGGGACGGCCGGCCTGATCCTGGGCTGGTCCAGCCTGACCGGCAGCGCCATCGCCGTGGCGGGTGGCGCCTTCTGCCTGCTCGCCGGCAGCACGGTCGTGATCCCGGTGGTCGTCCACTCCGTCGGCGGGGGCCCGGGCGAGGCCTCGCTGGTGCGTCTGCGCGAATGGCTCGTCCCACGCCAGGCGGCAGTGCTCTCCGTGCTCCTGGTGGGGATCGGGTTGATCCTCGCAGTGCGGGGCGGGTTCGGGATCTGATCGGCCCCGACCTCACCCCAGAGGGGTGATGCCACGGTCGCCGGGCTGGCCGAGACTCGGAGCGTCAGGCGCTCCCGAAGGTGCCGCGGAGGAGGACGTCATGTGGGCCCAGGTGGGTGAGATCCTGCCGCTGGCGGTGGGCATTGCGATCAGCCCGATCCCGATCATCGCGACCCTGCTGATGCTGATGGCGCCGAAGGCGCGCGCGGCCAGCCTCGGGTTCGCCGGTGGCTGGGTCGCCGGCATCACGGTGGCGGTGACCGCGTTCACGCTGCTGTCCGCGCTGCTGCCCTCGGGCGACGACAAGGGGCAGAGCACCCTGCTGGGTGTGATCAAGCTGGTGCTGGGCGCCGGACTGCTGTTCCTGGCCCTGAAGCAGTGGCGCAGCCGCCCGGCACCCGGCGAGGAACCCGCGCTGCCCGGCTGGATGGCAGCCGTCGACACCATGGGCGTCGGGAAGGCGGCCGGGCTGGCGTTCCTGCTCGCCTGCGTCAACCCGAAGAACCTGCTGCTCGGCGCGGCGGCCGGGATGAGCATCGGCCAGGGCGAGTACCAGGTGGTCCCGATCGTGGTCTTCGTGTTGCTGGCCGCCTCGTCCGTGGTCGTGCCGGTGCTGGCCTACCTGGTGGCGACCGAACGGATGACCCCTCCGCTGCAGTCGCTGCGCGCATGGCTGGTGCAGAACAACGCCACCGTGATGGCCGTCCTGCTGCTGGTGCTCGGCACCGTCGTGATCGGCAAGGCGCTCGCCGCCTGGTAGCGCATCCCCCCAGCTTCGCTACCGCCCCGTCCCCCCAGCTTCGCTACCGCCAATCCGGGACGCTACCCGTACTCGGGTAGCGTCCCGGAGTACGGGTAGCGAGGTGCGATCAGAAGAGCAGCGCCAGGGCCGGGTCCGACATGATCGTCGAGACATCGGCGAGGAACTTCGAGCCCATCTCGCCGTCGACGAGGCGGTGGTCGAAGGTGAGCGAGACGGTGCACACGCTGCGCGGCACGATCCGCTCGTTCTCGCCGGTGCCGACCACCCACGGCTTGCGCAGGATCGTGCCCAGGCACATGATCGCCGCCTCGCCGTAGTTCATGATCGGGGTACCGCCGTCGACGCCGAACACGCCCACATTGGTGATCGAGAAGGTGCCGTTCGCCATCGCCTCCGGCGGCACCTTGCCCTCCTTCGCCAGCGGCACCAGCTCGTTCATCGCGCGGGTGAGTTCGAGCAGGTTCAGCTGGTTGGCCGCCTTGATGTTGGGCACCAGCAGGCCGCGCGGGGTGGCCGCGGCGATACCGAGGTTCACGTCGTTGTGCAGGACGATCTCGTCGCGCTCGGCGTCGTAGCTGGAGTTGATCTCCGGGATCCGCTCGATCGCCAGGCAGGCGGCCTTCGCGAACACCACCAGCGGAGAGATCCGCAGCCCGGTGAAGTCTCGGCGCCGCTTCAGGGTGTCGACCAGCTCGACGGTGGCGGTGACGTCCACCTCGACGAACGCGGTGGCCTGCGGGACGGCCAGCGACGCGGTCATCGAGCGGAACATCTGCCGCCGGACGCCGCGCAGCGGGATCCGCTTCTCGTTGCTGTTGTTGGCCGCGGCCAACACGTCGTCCGCGGTGATCGTGCCGCCGGGGCCGGTCGCCGA
>JAGQUI010000238.1 GCA_020438595.1 Propionibacteriaceae bacterium
CAGGCCAAGATCGACGAGCGGAACGCGGGGACCGACGCCGCGGTCGGCCGCGCCGGCGATCGGCACCGGTCGGTCCTCGAGGGGATCGCCGCCGACGAGTTCGAGTCTCGCATGAAGATCGCCGCCGACGGCATGGGCAAGCTCGGCGACGCGTCGGCACGGCTCGCCGAGGCCCAGAAGCAGCTGGAGGACGCGATCGCCGCGGCCAACGAGACCGCTGCCGATGGCGGGCCGGGCGGTGCGGGCGCGGCGGTAGGCGGCCTGGAGACGGCCCTGCGGTCGATCCTCGACGGGCTCGACTCGGCGTTCGACCGCACGGGCCTGAGCTCGCGGGGCACGTTCTCGGCGTCGGCCGTCGCCGACCTGGGCAACAAGCAGCTCGACACGCTGGTCGACGTCACCCGCGAGGTCGCGAGCAACACCAAGAAGATCGCCCGCAACAGCAGCCGGGGCGGGCTCGCCTTCACCTGAGGACCACGGCATGTCGGTCAGTTTCCGCGAGAAGTTCAAGAGCCGGCACACCGTCGCGGGCGGCAGCCCCAGCGTCGAGATCGTCCACCTGGCCGACGTCGTCGGGGAGACCAACGAGGACCTCGCCATCAAGACCGCCGCGCTGGCGACGCTCCCGGACACCTACGACGACAAGCCCCGCCAGTCGATCGAGATCGAGGAGCTCGCGCCCGACCTCTGGCAGGTCACGACGACGTACGCCTTCACGTTCGGGTCCTTCGTGCTGGCCTCCGACGGCTCGGCCTCGAGCTTCGACACCACCGGCGGCACGCGGCGGGTGACCCAATCGATCCGCACGGTCTCCAGCTACGCGATCGGGACCGCGAACGCCCCGGACTTCCAGGGCGCGATCGGCGTCAGCGAGTCCGGTGTCGAGGGCGTCGACATACCCGACCGGCGCTTCGTGTTCCGCGAGACCAGGATCGTCAACGACTCCGCGGTCGACGCGGCGTACAAGGCCGTGATCTGGGGGCTCACCGGCAAGGTCAACGACGCCGACTTCCTCGGGTTCCCCGCCGGCTCGGTCATCTTCCACGGCGCCACCGGGGCGCTCCGCAGCGAGACCGAGTGGGAGATCGTCTACCACTTCGAGTTCCAGCCCAACGCGACCGGCCTCTCGGTCGGACAGATCTCCGACATCGACAAGAAGGGGTGGGAGTACCTGTGGGTGGTGTACGAGCCCGCGGTCGACGACGACGCGCAGGCCCTGGTGCGCACCCCCTCGGCGGTGTACGTCGAGCAGGTGGTGTATGAGGGCGACTTCAGCACCCTGGACCTGTAGGAGGGGAACGTGGGCGTCGACGGACCGCTCAGCAAGGTTACCAGGGGCCAGCCGTTCGCCATGCCGGCGGCGGCCTACAACGCGTTCGTCGACGCGGCCGAGGCCCACCGCCGCGCGGGGTCGTCCGGCAGCCCCGGGTCCGGCGCGGCGGCGCCGGCGTCCGTCTGGCTGCGCAACGACTCGGCCGAGGACCGCGGGCGTTTCGAGGTGCTCGGCGTCGACGCGGCCCCGATCCTGCCCTCGCTCAACCTCACCGAGTTCCAGCGGTGGCCGGTGCTCGGCGGCGTCGCCCCTACGCTGGCCCACGCGGGGCTCGCGGCGGTCCTTCTCGAGCCGATCCGGGCCGGGCGCGTGGGGCGGGCGATGGTGGCGGGGGTCACCGCCTGCCGGGTGCGGATGATCGACGACCGCGACCGCTGCGCCGACATCGACGAGACGAGCCCGCAGACGCTCAGGAGCGGCCTGGACGGGCCCGCGCGGCTGCTCTGGGTGCAGCCGCCCCCCGACCGCGAGGAGCCAGACACGGCCTGGACAATCGCCCTCCTCGGGCCCGGCGGCGCACGGCTCATGCGGGCGGTGATCACGGGGTCGTCCAGCCTATCGACGAACCGGTGGCAGTACGAATGGGCCGAGGCTCGGTGGGACGGGTCCAAGTGGTCGGGCGTGGCCGGCGGCTACTCGCACGCGTCGTGGGGCTATGCGTTCAACGGCGTCGAGAGCGGCAACACAGGGTCTGGCGTGCAGGGCAGCGGCATCGACGTGGGCAACCTCCCGGCCACGTTCGCGCACAAGCCGGTCGGCCCCGGCGCGGCGGTCTGGCTCCGCGGCCCCGAGCTCGGGCCCGACGGCACGCCGGCGTGGACGTTCGACTTCGCCAACAACGTCGACGGGAGCTGCCCGTGAGCCATCACCGGTGCTGCTGCGGTGGCGGGGTCGACTGCCGGTGCGGCTTTGGCCTCTCAAGCTCCTTCAGCGACTGCCGCCAGGCGACCGGGTACCTCGGCATGAACTGGGTGCCGCAGGCGTTCAGGACGCTCGGGCCGAAGGCGGTAGGCACGCCGTGCAGCGGCTCCCAGCACAACGTGTACGAGTACCGGTCGTCGATCGAGCTCGGCCCGATGAGCTTCACGCAGACCACGCCGAGGCAGTTCGCCGACCACGGCATCGTTTTCTACGGCAACGGGACTCAGACGCTGACCTTCACGATCCCGCGGATGCGGCTCTACGCCGCGACGGTGCCGGATCTGGACGGGTGGTCGCCCGGGACCAACCGCTGGCTGTACCGGCTGTTCCATGGCAACGCCAGGACCTCGCAGACCGACAAGTTCAACCAGATCGGCAGCTACCTGTACGCGGTCCCCACCGGCCAGGGGTGCTACGGCGTGCAGGCGAGTTTCACGGTCAGCGGATCGGATGGCCAGCTGCTGAAGTGCAGCGGAGAACTCGCCACGGGCGGCGGCACCTTCCTCGAGGCCGAGCAGTCGTACATCCCCGGGTGGCCTACCGCGGTTCTGGGGTATAGGTCAGTGGTCAATGACGAGTTCGAGTTCCGCAGGGTGCTGCCCGTTGTGCGCCTCTGCGGAGCGCTGCCATCGCTGGTGGATGGCAGCACGGTGCTCATCGACATCCTGCTCCACCGCGGGCTCAACTGGGCAGGCCACTCCGGTGAGCCGTACCTCGATGAGAACAGCGTCGATGTCCCAATGACGTTCACCGGCGTGACCTGGAAGGTGCAGCACTATGTGTACAACAGCATCGGCGCCACGAACTACGACAAGATCAACTACCCGCTCTACCACGCGCCGTTTCTTTACCAGTTGCCTGGGAGCGCCAGCTGGGACTGGACCATGACCATCCGCGACCCGTGCCCACCGCCAGCGAGGCCGTCCAACCAAGAGCTGATCGAGAACAAGAACCTCACCAACCCCATGCTGCGGTGCCAAACCTGCGGCGGGTAGACAAGGAGCACAACGACCATGGCCGAGCAGAGACACAACAAGGACGCGGCGAGCCTCGACAGCGCCAACTGGCCCAGCGGCGGGTTCGCCAACGGCGCCGAGCTCGCGATCGTCGACAGCGGGCAGACGCTCGCCGACCTCGACCGCACAGCCGACACCACCACCGGGATCAACTACCTCCACATCCGCGACGGCAAGCCGACCTGCGGCGACGACACCAACGGCAACCTCAAGATCGAGACGGCCGTCGCCTACACGACCAAGCCCAACTTCGTCTGGGCGACCCGCGGCGGCAAGTGCCGCGTCGAGTTCGCGACCACCGCCTGCAACAAGGCGGTCTTCATGGCCGGCGGCGGCGAGTCGTTCATCGTCTCCGGCACGATCGACGACCTGGTCATCGCCGGCAGCGGCGTGGTGCACATCCTCTCGGGCGTGACGATCACCGGCGACATCTACATCATGGGCGCCGCCGAGGTCATCATCCAGGACGTCGGGACGATCGCCAACGTGTACGTCTCCGAGCAGGCCCGCGTCGACTGCGAGGCGCTCGTCCAGAACCTGACCATGCGGCACTTCTGCCGCGTCCGGCTCGACAACCAGTCCGGCACCGCCATGACCTCGTTCACCTTCGAGGGCGGGACGTTCATCCCCGTCGCCGGCGACGTGCCGAGCGTCGTGTGGTGGGCCGGGACGTTCGACGTCAGCGAGGTCCAGGAGGCGGTCAGCATCGGCACCACGTCGTTCGTCGCCAACGGCTCGGGCCTGGTCCCGCCGCCGCCGAGCTCGCTGCTCACCGTCGGCACGCCCACGCAGCTGCTCCCCGCCGCGCCGATCAGCAAGTAGGAGCCCGCCATGCTCGACCAGAGAAACGGCAAGACCGACGCCACGCTCGACCTCAAGAAGGCGGGCGTCGGCGTCACCGTCTGCGTGAGGGGCGGCGACTACGGCGGCGTCTCGGCCGGGATCGTCAGCGGGGCATGGACCGACGGCGAGCTCGCGGTCTACGGCCGCATCGGCGAGGGCCCGTGGACCGACACCACCAAGCGGCTCACCGCGGCCGACCCCAAGTCCGGGGCGATCGACCTGGTCGAGTACACCGAGCTGCGGGTGGTCGTCCTCACCGCCGACACCGGCTCGGGCGGCGTCGTCCAGCCGTGGTGGGTGGCCAAGGCGCCGAGGTAGTCGCTCACTCGCGGCGCACGTCCGCCATGTCGATCCGGAACAGGATCGGCTCGGCGTCGCGGATGGCGCAAGAAACAGGGCGAGCCAAAGGCCCGCCCCGAAGTCCGCAAGAGCATGCGAATGCAGGCTTTAGCGGTACTGCTCGATTTTCTTTGCCCTGTCGCGGCTCTGCGACGCGACAGTCCGGGCGACGATCGCCGGCGATGCGGTGACCGCCACCACGAACGCCAGCAGCGCCGCCAGCTCGTCGCAGATCACGATCTCCTCCCGCCGGTTTGCCTTCTGGGTTTCTGGCGTCCAGATCAGCACCGCCGGGCTCTCGTCGAGCAGCAGATCCCGCCAGCGCCAGCG
>JAGQUI010000239.1 GCA_020438595.1 Propionibacteriaceae bacterium
CACGACGAGCAGCGCCTCGTTCAGCAGCACGCGGGTGCCCACGGCGAGCGTCGCCACCTCGAGTTCGGGACCCACCGCGCAACGCAGCAGCCGTCCGCCCGTGGCCACGTCCGCGGTGTCCTCGCCGCAGGCCAGCACGTACCCGAAGGACGCCGGCGGGTGCGCCAGCGCGTCCAGCTGGTAGCGAAAGCGCGGCAGCGATGGGCGGGGCTGGGTCAGGGTAAAGATGAGCTTCTCGTTCGCCTGGGCGAGGCGCCGCGCGTCCGCCCGGGCGTCGCCGAGCCGGCGCTCGGAGAGGTCGAGCGCGCGGGCGCGGGCCTCCAGCAGCTCGTTGGCGTCCGCAAGCTGGCGGGCCAATTCGGCCGGTTCAGGCATCGTCGCCTCCCGCGTCCACACCCCTCGGCCGGGGTCCGGTGTAGTCGGGTCCGTAGGCTCCGGGCGCCGGCCGCCGGCGGCGGGGCGGCGCGACCACGCCGGGAGCGAGCCGGCGGGTGAAGACCAGGAAACCGGTGTGCCCGGTCGTGGTGTGGCCCGGGCGGATCGCCAGCCCCTCGGCGTGCCAGCCCCTCGCCTGGTACTCCCTGGCGTCCGGCTCGGTGAAACCGCCGTGGGCGCGCAGGGTGTCCATCGTGCGTCCCAGCTGGGTGGTGGTGGCGACGTAGCAGCAGAGCAGCCCGCCGGGTTCCAGGACGTCGGCGACGGCGTCGACGCACTCCCACGGCGCCAGCATGTCGAGCACCGCCCGGTCCACCCGCTCCGGCCCGATGTCGGCCACGAGATCGCCGATCCGCAGCTCCCACGCGGGGTGCTCGGCACCGAAGAAGGCGGTCACGTTCTTCTTCGCGACCGCCGCGAACTCCGGGCGCCGCTCGTAGGAGTACAGCCGTCCGCCGGCCCCGATCGCGCGGAGCAGGAAGATGCTCAGGGCGCCGGAGCCGGCGCCGGCCTCGAGCACCCGGGCGCCGGGGAAGATGTCGGTCTGGACGAGGATGTGCGCGGCGTCCTTCGGGTAGACCACGGTCGCGCCGCGCGGCATCGTGACCGTGAACTCCTCCAGCAGCGGCCGGAACGCCACGTACGCCACCCCGCCGGCGGACCGCACGACGGTGCCCTCCGGGTGCCCGATCAGGTCGTCGTGGCTGATCGCGCCCTTCGTGGTGTGGAAGACGCCTCCCGGCGCGAGCAGGATCGAGTGCCGGCGTCCCTTCGGATCGCTCAGGGTCACCCGCTCCCTCGCGTCCAGCGGCCCGGTGCGGACGCCGCTCAACGACCCCGGACCGAGTGGGGGACGGTTCTGATCCCGGTCCACCCCGGCCTCCTCCACCAGCGGTTCTGGTGCGTTCGACGACTCAGCCACGGGTGAACCCCCACAGCCCGAGCATCTGGCCGCTGCCGAACGGCTCGCCGACCAGGTCGACGCCCGCCGCCAGGAACAGGATCTCGTTCCCCTGCGACACCGGCAGCACGGTCGCGTCGGCCGCCGCCTGCTGCTGCAGCTCGGTCAGGGCGGCCGTCCGCGCGTTCCCGCTCGTGGTGCGGGCGCGGGTCTCCAACAGCTCCAGCTTCGTCGTGCTGCCGGACAGCGGACGCTCGAGGTAGCGCTGCAGCCAGCCCATCGCGTTGTTCACCCACGCCGGCGAGTCGGTCAGCCACAGGTCGGCGTCGGCGCCGGTGACCAGCCGGACGCTGACCCCGCCGAGGCTCTCGATGCGGTCCCGGATCAGGCTGGCCAGGTCGGCGTGGCCCGGCGCGGTGGGCTGGTAGCCCAGGGTCAGGTGGATCCGGCTGCCGTTCAGGTCGGGCAGCTTCGGGCGTCCACCGAGCGGGAAGGACTTCGCGTGGTCGGCCACCCCCACCGGGACGATCGAGTCCAGGGTGCGGTCCGGCTGCAGTGCCTTCGCCACCCCTTCCCGCAGCTTGGCGTTGTCCCGGAGCTTCGAGTTCTCGTTCCAGACCAGCTGGGTGATCCGCATGCCGGCCAGGGGGAACCGCCGGAACCCCTGCGCGGTGGTGCCGTCCGCGTTGCCGTCGATCTCGTCGGTCACCCGTTGCAGGGCGGCGTTGTCGAGACTGCGCCACACCGCGTCCGCCGTGCCCTCGTTGATCGCCGTCTCCGCGGCCACCGAGTCGGCCACGACCTCCACCTTCAGCTCGTCGAGGAGGCCGGTCTTGGGGCCGACGTACTTGGCGAACCTGCTCACCGTCACCTCGGTGGGAGTGATCGTCTGCACCTCGTACGGGCCGGACCCGATCGGCAGTGTCTCCAGGGGCAGCCCGGTGTCGGGGTCGAACGCCTCCTCGTCCACGATGGACGCCGCCTGCCCGGCGAGGGCGTAGCCGAACTGGTTGTCCGGCCAGGACAGCTCGAAGCGCACCGTCTGCGCGTCCGGGGTGACGATCCGCTTCAGTGCCGAGAGCAGGCCGATGGAGGTGTTCGGGGTGTCCAGCCGCAGGGCGCGCTGGATGCTGAACTTCACGTCCGAGGAGTCGAGCACGTGCCCGTTGTGGAAGGTCAGCGCCTCGGGCAGCGTGCACTCGTAGACCAGCTTCGAGGTGAACAGGCAGTCGGTGGCCGCGTCCGGCTTCAGTTCACCGGTCTCCGGCAGCACCAGCATCAGGCGCTGGTAGACGCTGGCGACGACCGTCGAGTCGGTGTACCCGACCGCGATCGCCGGATCCGCCGTGGTCAGCGCGCCGGTGGTGACGAGGGTGAACACCCGCGGTGTGGGCGACGGGCTCGGGCTCTGTGTGGGTTGCGGCTGCACCGGCTGGGTGCAGGCAGCCAGGAACAGGGGCAGGCACGCCAGCAGCGCGACCGCCCGCACCGGGGCGCGACGGGGGTGTCGGTCAGCGCGCATTGAAGTACTTGGCCTCCTGGTGGTGCACCACGATCGCATCGGTGGACTGCTCGGGGTGCAGCTGCAGTTCCTCGCTCAATTCCACACCGATCCGCTCCGGGCGCAGCAGCGTGACCAGTTTCGCGCGATCCTCGAGGTCGGGGCACGCCGGGTACCCGAACGAGTAGCGCGACCCCCGGTAGGCCTGGTCGCGGATCATCGCGTCGACCGCGCCGTCGCCGGACAGGCCGAGTTCGGCGCGGACGCGGGCGTGCCAGTACTCGGCGAGCGCCTCGGTGAGCTGGACGGACAGCCCGTGCAGCTCGAGGTAGTCGCGATAGGCGTCGGCGGCGAACAGCTTCGCGGTCGCCTCCGCCACCACGGACAGGTACGACGCCAGGTTCTGCCGCCCGTACGGCACGAACACCGCCGTCTGGCTGAACACCGGGGACGTGTTCTCCCCCGGCCAGCGGATCGAGAGGTAGTACGGCGGCTCGGCGGCCGCGGACGTACCGGTCTCGCTCTGCCCCGGCATCGTGCCCACCGGGTCCGCCGGCACCTGCCACAGGTCGGACTGCTGGTACCAGGCGTTCGGGTCGGTCATGTGGTAGCGGGTCAGCATCTGCCGCTGCACCTTGAACAGGTCCGACGGGTAGCGCAGGTGCGCCATCAGGTCGGGGCTGATCTCGTCGGCCGACGTCAGCGCTCCCGGGAACACCTTGTCGTAGGTCTGCAGGATCGGGTCGGTCGGATCCCAGGCGTACAGCTTCACCGTCCCGTCGGTCGCGTCGACCACGGCCTTCACCGAGTTGCGGATGTAGTTGATCGACTGGTCCTTGGTCGGGTCGGGGGTCGTCTCCGCGTCCGTGATCGCCTGCCGCAGGCTCACCATCTGGCTGTTCGGGTAGTTGCGGGTCACCGTGTAGCCGTCGACGATCCAGACCAGCCGGTGGTCGACGACCGCCGGGTAGATGTTCGAGTCCAGCGTCAGCCAGGGCGCGACCTGCTGCACGCGCTCGATCGGCGTCCGGTCGTAGAGCACCCGGGACTGGGAGTTCACCCGGTCCGAGAGCAGGATGTTCAGGTCCATGAAGTGGGCCGCGTACAGGATCCGGGTGAACCAGTCGCCCATCGGGACGCCGCCGGTACCGGCATAGGTGTTGTTGCCGCCGTCGGGGGTGTCGAACTCGATCGGCTGCTCGCCCTCCTCGCGTCCGACGATCGCGAACGTGGAGGTGTTCTCGCCGAAGTAGATGCGTCCCTCGTACTCGGGCAGGACGCCCTCCGGCGGCAGGTTCTTCTCGATCCAGACCGGGTCGCCCGAGGTGCTGCGCTGGTTGCCGTACGCGGCCACCAGCCCGTAGCCGTGGGTGTACACCGTGTGCAGGTTGTTCCAGGCCTGGTCGGGGAGGTTGGAGTAGTTGATCTCGCGCGCGGCCACGACCGCATCGGTCTCGGTGCCGTCGATGGTGTAGCGGTCCACGTCCAGTGTGGTCGGGAAGGAGTACCAGCCGCGCAGCTGCTGCTGGTTCTCGAACGTGGGCGCGACCACGGCGGGGTCGATCAGCCGGATGCCGGGCAGGGTCTCGGCGTCCTCCTTGAGCTGGCCGGACGTCGCAGTGGTCTTGGCCGTGTACGGCTCGATCTCGACCTTGTCGATGTCGAAGGCCTGCCGGGTGGCCTCGATGTGCTTGGTGATGTACGGCGCTTCCAGCACCGGCTCGTTCGGCTTCACCTGGAAGCTCTGCACCACCAGCGGGTAGATCAGGCCCAGGATCAGTCCGGAGACCACCATCAGCACCAGCGCCGTGACCGGCACCGTCCACCGCTTCAGGAAGCCGTTCGCGAAGAACACCCCGGCGCACACGAACGCGATCACCGCCATCACCAGCTTCGCCGTCAGCCGGGAGTGGTCATCGGTGTACTGCAGACCG
>JAGQUI010000023.1 GCA_020438595.1 Propionibacteriaceae bacterium
TCGACCACGGGATGCCGGACGCGTGAACCCCGCGCCCGGTGCGGTCGAGGACCTGCTGCGCGAACTCGCCCCGCAAGTCCCCGCCGCGGCGACTTCGCCGACGCCGAGGACGCCGTGCAGGAGGCGCTGGTGGGCGCTGCGCTCGAGTGGGCCGACCGGGGGTGCCGGACAATCCGCGCGGCTGGCTGCTCACCGTCGCCGACCGCCGCCTGATCGACGGCTGGCGCAGCGACAGCGCCCGGCGCCGCCGCGAGGTGGCGGACGGCGCCGAGTAGGCCGCGGGCGACGTGTCCGCCGTCGTGGATCGCGACGACTCCCTCGAACTCCTGCTGCGGTGCTGCCAGCCGGCGCTGACCCGGCCGTCCCAGGTGGCGCTCACGCTGCGCGCGGTGGGCGGGCTCACCACCGCGGAGATCGCGAGCGCCTACCTCGTCCCCACCGCGACCATCGCGCAGCGGACCAGCCGGGCCAAGGCGTCGATCCGCGCGGGCGGCGCCCGGTTCGAGCGTCCCGGGCCCACCGAGCTCCCGCAGCGGGTCGCAGCCGTCGCCGAGGTGCTCTACCTGGTCTTCACCGAAGGGCACCCGGCGTCCTCGGGGACGAGCCTGGTCTGGCTGCGACGTGCTCGCCCGGCTCGCGCCCGGACCGATGGTGTCGCTGAACCGCGTTGGTGGCGCTGGCGATGGTGGAGGGTCCCCTGGCCGGCCTGCTCGCGCTCGAGGTGACATCCGCGGACCCGGCGCTGGCCGATCACCACCGGGTGCGTGCGGTGCGGGCGCAACGACTCGAGCTCGCCGGGCAACCGGAGGAGGCCCGGACCGAGTACCTCGCCGCGGCCCGGATGACGCGGAGCATCCCGGAGCGCACCTACCTCGAGGCCAGGGCCGCGCGGCTCGGGGGCTGAGTGGACGGCTGCTCGTTCAATTCCGGGCGGCCGGTACCTGTGGTGCGCGGGCGGCGCGCCGCTAGTCTGTAGCCACCTTTGGACGACGGGGGAGCAGGCATGGCGAAGTGGGCTACCGGGTTCCGGCGGCTGGGGGCGGTTCTGGCGGTGGCCGTGGGGCTGCTGGCGTGCATCGCGCCGTCCGCACGGGCAGCGGATGCTGTCGCGTCCTATCTGGTGAAGGCGACGATCAACGCCGACGGGACGCTGGCCGTGAAGGCCACCCTGACCTTCAACGGGGCCGCCCCCGACCAGGTGCAGCAGGTCTTCGACACGGTGGTGACCACCGCCGACCGGATGGAGTACCACTACCGCCTCACCGACGTGGCCGCGTCCACCGGGGGCAAGGACCTCGGCGCGACCGTGAGCGAGGCGTCGGGGAGCACCACCGTGACCATCCCCACCGGCGGGGCGAGCACGGCGATCGAACTCGACTACACGGTGCACGGCGCCGCCATGGCGACCGCGAACGACACCACGACGGTCGCCTGGCCGTACCTGCAGGGCCTCGACCTGGCCGTGGACCTCTTCGAGGCGGTGGTCGAGGTGCCGGGGTTGCCCACGCTGATCGACTGTGAGGCCGGCGACCCGGCCTCGCCGGGGGCTTGCACGTACTACAGCGGCGCCACCCACGAGAACTTCAACCCGACCTTCCACCACGAGGCGGCCACGCCGGGCCAGGTCGTGATCGGCGTCGTGCGCTTCCCGACGAACGTGGTGGCGGTGAACCAGGACGTGCGCGAGATCTGGTCGCTCGACCGGGCCTTCTCGGCCGCCCCGCTCCCGCTGGGCATCGCACTGGGCGTGCTGGTGCTCGGCGGGCTCGCCCTGTGGGCCGCGCACCGCCGGATCGGCAGGGACGCGACGGTCGGTGGCGACCCCGTCCTGGTCGCCGAGTTCGCGCCGATCGGGCCCGGGCAGAGCGAATTCCGGGTGCTGGACGGCGTCCGTCCCGGCGAGGTGGGCACGCTCGTCGACGAGCGGGTCGACCCGATCGACGTCACCGCGACCCTGCTCGACCTGGCCGTCCGCGGGCACCTGCGGATCACCGAGTTGCCCCTGGAGTCCGCGCACGCCACGAGCGACTGGACGTTCGCCCGCCGCCAGGGCGCCGACACCCTGCTCGACTACGAGCACACGCTGCTCGACGCGGTCGCACCGGTCCAGGGCGACCCGGTGCAGGTGTCGAACCTGGCCGGCAGCGTGGGCGCGGTGATCGGCGACGTGCAGTCCCAGCTGTACGACGAAGTCGTGAAGCGCGGGTGGTTCGCCCGGCGTCCCGACTCGACCCGCAACCAGTGGGCGCTGATCGGCTGGGTCGGCCTCGGCGTGGCCGTGGTCGTGACCATCGTGCTGGCCGCGTTCACGCACTTCGGCCTGGCCGGGCTCGCGCTGATCGCGATCGCGCTCGGCGTCGTGCTGGTCGGCCAGGAGATGCCGGCGCGCACCGCGACCGGCACCGGCGTGCTGACCGGCCTCGACGTGCTGCGCGGCAGCCTGCTCACCCAGCCCGTCGACACGCTGCCGACGGGCCGGGGCTACCAGCAGATGTCCGCGCTGCTGCCGTACGCGGTCGTGCTCGGCGGCAAGGAGCGCTGGCTGCAGGCGATGGCCGACTCCGACGACGACGACCTGCCCGACTCCACCGACCTGGACTGGTACCACGGTCCCGACAGCTGGCACCTCGCCGACCTGCCGGCGTCGCTGGCGAACTTCGTCACCACGGTGCAGGGCACGCTGTTCAGCCGGTGAGTCCCGTGCGCCTCGCCACGATCGGCACCAGCTGGATCACCACGCAGTTCGCGGACGCGGTGGCGCGCGTGCCGGGGGTGGAACTCGCCGTCGCGTACTCCCGGGATCCGGATCGGGCCGCGGCATTCGCCGCGCAGATCGGGGCGGCGGGCTCGAGCGCGGACCTGCCCGGCCTGCTCGCGTCCGGGGAGTTGGACGCCGTGTACGTGGCCTCGCCGAACAGCGCGCACTTCGACCACGCGCTCGCCGCGATCCGGGCCGGCAAGCACGTGCTGGTCGAGAAGCCGGCCACGCCGACGGCCGCGGAGTTCGCCACGCTCGTCGCCGAGGCCCGCGCGGCCGGGGTGGTGCTGCTGGAGGCGATGCGCAGCGCCCACGACCCGGGCATGGCCCGGGTGCGGGAGCTGGTCGACGAGGTGGGGCCCGTGCGGCGGGTATCGCTGCGCTACAGCCAGCGGTCGTCGCGCTACGACCTGGTGCTGGCGGGGGAGCGGGTGAACATCTTCGATCCGGCGATGGCCGGCGGGGCTCTGAACGACCTCGGCGTGTACTGCGTGAGCGCGCTGGTCGGGCTGTTCGGCGAGCCGGAGCGGGTCGTGGCTGCGACGGTGCCGGTCAGCGGTGGCGCGGACGGTGCGGGCGCCGCGCTCGCGTCCTACCCCGGGTTCGCGGCCGACCTGAGCTGGTCGAAGATCACCGCTTCGGACGTGCCCAGCGAGGTGCAGGGCGAGCTCGGCACCCTGCTGATCGACCAGATCGCGGCGCCCCGGCTGCTCGAACTGCACCGCCTCGACGGCAGCGAGGTCGAGTCGGTGGTCGACGCCCCCGCGTTCGACCTGAGCCCGGAGTTGCGTGCCTTCGCGTCCCTGTGCGCGGGCGAGGGCGACGCGTCCGCCGACCACGAGCGCACGCTCGCCACCCTGCGCACGATCGAGGCCATCCGGGTCGCCGCGGGCACTCCCGGGCGGGGACCCAGGTGACCGAGGCCGCGTCGCCTCCTCGCCGGGCGGTCAGTCCCGCGGACGTCGTCGACGTGTTCGTCTACGTGGTCGTGCTGAACCTCGCCGCCGAATACGTGCCCCTGGTCATCACGGAGACGTTCACGCTGTCGCTGCTCACCGCGCTGCTGCTCAAACTGACCCTCGAGGTGGTGGTGTTCCTGAAGAACCGGGCCAAGCGCCGGTTCAAGGCCGCCACGACGGTGCCCGCCAGGGTCTTCGCCGGCCTGCTGCTGTGGCTGATCCTGGTCGGCAGCAAGTTCGTCGTGCTGGAGTTGATCGCCCTGCTCTTCGCCGGCTCGGTGACGCTCGGCGGGTTCTTCTCGGTGACCGGCCTGATCATCGTCCTGCTCCTTGCGCGGGCCGGCGTCCGCCGCCTGCTCGCCGAACCCGCGGACCAGGTCGGGGACGGTTCCTGACTCGGTCCACCGCTCCAGCCGCGCCTCCGGGTGAAGGGCCCGGTGGGCCGGGCGATCCTGCACCCGCAAACGGTGAGCATGCTCACCCACGACCTCGACCCGGACGGGACGCACCGCCACACCGATCTCGGCTTCGCGTTCCTCGCGGACGGGGAACCGACCGGACGTCCTGCCAAAGGGGAGCCGGCCGAGCTTCGCTGGGTCACTGCCGAGGAGTTGGCCGTGCTCGCCGACATGCCGCCGAACGCCCGGGAGGTCGCCGGAATCGTCGTCGACGGCGTCCGCACAGAGTGGAGCCGGTTCCGATCGCCGAGTTCGAACGCTGATCGCTCGTCGTCCCCACCCGCGTCAGAACAACAAAGTGTTCCGTAGCGGCCGACTACGGCCTCGACGGGATACTTTGCGTGGGGTCAGACCTCCAGGCCGGGGTAGAGCGGGTTCGCGCCCAGCAGCTCGGCGGACGCGGCGCGGGTCCGCTCGGCGACGCCGTCGGCGAGGGTGTACTTCGCCTTGCCCGGCGCGCCGGCAGCGGTGGCCACCGGGGTGGTCGCCTTGAGCACGTTGGTGATCAGCTCGGCGACGGTGTCGAACTCCGCGGCGCCGAAACCGCGGCTGGTCAGCGCGGGCGTGCCGATCCGGACGCCGGTGGTGTACCAGGCGCCGTTCGGGTCGTTCGGGACGGAGTTGCGGTTCGTCACGATGCCGGCGTCCAGCAGCGCCGACTCCGCCTGCCGGCCGGTGAGCCCGAACGAACCCACGTCGAGCAGCACGATGTGGTTGTCGGTGCCGCCGGTGACCAGGTCCACCCCGCGCCGGAGCAGGCCGTCCGCGAGGGTCTTCGCGTTGTCCGCCACCGCCTGCGCGTAGGTCTGGAAGGACGTCTGCCGGGCCTCGGCGAACGCCACCGCCTTCGCCGCCATGATGTGGCTGAGCGGGCCGCCGAGCACCATCGGGCAGCCACGGTCCACCGCGGGCTGGTACTCGGCGGTGGCCAGCACGAACCCGCCACGCGGGCCGCGCAGCGACTTGTGGGTGGTGGACGCGACCACGTCCGCGTACGGGATCGGGTTCTCCTCGCCCGTGAACACCTTGCCCGCCACCAGCCCGGCGAAGTGCGCCATGTCGACGAACAGAGTGGCGCCCACCTCGTCGGCGATGTCGCGCATCTTCGCGAAGTTCACCCGCCGCGGGTACGCCGAGTAGCCGGCGACCAGGATCAGCGGCTTGAACTCGCGGGCGTCCGCGAGCAGCTTGTCGTAGTCGATCAGGCCGGTCTCGGGGTGGGTGCCGTAGGAGTGCTGGCGGAACATCTTGCCGGAGATGTTGTGCCGGAAGCCGTGGGTGAGGTGGCCACCGGCGTCCAGCGCCATGCCCATCACCCGCTGCTGGTTGAAGGTGGCCCGCAGTGACTCCCAGTCATCCTCGGTGAGGTCGTTCACCGTCTTCGCGCCGAGCTTCTCAAGCGCAGGGCTCTCCACCCGGTGGGAGAGGATCGACCAGTACGCGACCAGGTTCGCGTCGATGCCCGAGTGCGGCTGCACGTAGGCGTACTCGGCGCCGAACAGCTCCCGCGCGTGCTCGGCCGCGACCGCCTCGACGGTGTCGACGTTCTGGCACCCCGCGTAGAAGCGGTGCCCCACCGTGCCCTCGGCGTACTTGTCGCTCAGCCAGGTGCCCATCGTCATCAGCACCGGCAGGGACGCGTAGTTCTCGCTCGCGATCAGCTTCAGCGACGCCCGCTGGTCGCGCAGCTCGGCCCGGGTCGCCTCGGCGATCCGGGGTTCGATGCCCCCGACCACGCCGAGGATCTGGCTGTAGACGGACGAAGCGGTGCTGGCGAGATCGGTCACGGGTGCTCCTCGGATCGGGCGACGCCCAACTCTATCCGGCGGGCGCGCGGCCGACCGCAGGATCCGGGGTGTCGGACGCGCGCCCGCGGGCCTAACCTGCTGGTGGAGTCGAACCCGGGAGGACGTGGCATGCGAGCGATCGGCTACACCGAGGCGGGGCCGGCATCGGTCCTGGCCGACATCGAACTGCCCGAACCGGTGGCCGTCGGCCGCGACCTGCTGGTCGGCGTGCACGCGGTCTCGGTGAACCCCGTGGACACCAAGGTGCGGGTGCGTGGCGGCGCCGCGCCGGGGGAGCAGTACAAGGTGCTCGGCTGGGACGTGGCCGGCACCGTGCTCGCGGTCGGGGCGGACGTGACCCGGTTCGCCCCCGACGACGAGGTGTTCTACGCGGGCACCCTGAACCGGCCGGGCGGCAACAGCGAACTGCACCTGGTCGACGAGCGGATTGTCGCGCACAAGCCCGCCTCGCTGGACTTCGCGGGCGCCGCGGCGCTGCCGCTGACCTCGATCACCGCCTGGGAGTTGCTCTTCGACCGGCTCGGCGTGCCGCGGGACGGGGGCCAGGGCCGGACGCTGCTGGTGGTGGGCGCCGCGGGCGGCGTCGGCTCGATCCTCGTCCAGCTGGCCGCCCGGCTGACCGGGCTGCGGGT
Source organism: Propionibacteriaceae bacterium (assembly GCA_020438595.1). The sequence goes on from JAGQUI010000023.1 coordinate 6,616, forward strand.
GGTCGGCACGGCTTCGCGCCCGCAGACCGCCGAGTGGGTGCGCGCGCTGGGCGCCGACGCCGTGGTCGACCACGGCCGTCCGCTGGCCGCGCAACTGGCCGATCTCGGCATCGACGCCGTGGAGTACATCGCCTCCCTCACCCACACCGACGACCACTTCCCCGACCTGGTGAAGGTGCTCGCACCGCAGGGCCGGATCGGGCTGATCGACGACCCGGCGGAGCTGGACGCCCGGCTGCTGAAGCAGAAGGCGGCCTCCCTGCACTGGGAGTACATGTTCGCGCGCCCCATGTTCGACACCCCGGACGTGGCCGAGCAGGGCCGGATCCTGGCGGAGGTGGCCCGGCTCGCCGACGCGGGCGTCCTGCGCACCACGATGGACGCGGTCCACGGCGAGATCTGCGCGGCCAACCTGCGCCGGGCGCACGAGTTCATCGAGTCGGGACGGGCGCGGGGCAAGGTCGTCCTGGCCGGCTGGCCAAACTGACGGGTACGAACTGCGTGGCACCGGCCGCTTGTCGGACCGGCTGGTTATGGTGGGCGGACCCCCAGTAACCAGGAGTCACGATGAGTTCGACCGACCCGCAGTTCCCGCGTCCGGAGACGTCCGGGGTGGCGCAGCAGCCGGCACCCACGGCGCAGGGTGCCGACCGTCCGCCCGTGCCCGTGCCGCAGCCGTACGGTTGGGCCCCGGCCGCGCAGCCCGCCCCGGCGGCGGTGAAGCAGAAGGGGTCGTTCGCGCGCGGCTTCGGCGCCGGTGCCGGCGCCGGTGTCGGACTCGGCCTCGTGCTGGCCGTGGGCATGGTGGTCTCCTCGCTCGTGTTCGGCCTGCTCGCCGGCGCGGTCGCCGCCCAGGCCTCCACCGGCACGACGAACCTGGAGACGATCTGGGGCAGCCCGACCGCCGGGAACCAGATCCGGGCGATCCAGGTCACTGGCACGATCCTCGCCGGCGCCTCGGACGGCTCGATGCTCAGCGGCGGCACCTACGGCTACGAGGTGGCGGCCGAGATCGATGCCCTGGAGGCCGCGGACGCGGCCGGCCTGCTGCTGCTGGTCAACACCCCCGGCGGGTCGATCAACGGCTCGAAGGCGATGGCCGACGCGATCGCCCGCTATCAGGAGCGCACCGGGAAGAAGGTCGTCGTGCACGTGCAGGGCATGTCCGCCTCGGGTGGCATGTACACCATGGCCGGTGCCGACGAGATCATCGCCGACTACGGCTCGCTGATCGGCAGCATCGGGGTGATCTTCGGCCCGTTCGAGCGGTACCGCGACGTCACGGCGACCACCGGCACCATCCTGACCCCGGGAGTGGTGACCACCGGGGGGATCGAGCAGACCTACCTCACCATGGGCCGCGACAAGGACCTCGGCAACCCGTTCCGGGACATGTCGAAGGAGGAGCGGGAGGTCCTGACCGCGGGCCTGCAGAACGTCTACGACGACTTCGTCGAGCAGGTGGCCGCCGGGCGGGACCTGACGCCGGCGTTCATCACCGGGGAGCTCGGCGCGCACATCTTCGACGCGGAGACCGCGATCGACAAGGGCCTGATCGATTCCCAGATGGGCATCGACGAGGCGTACCGCCACGCCGCCACCGTGATGGGCGTCGACCCCGACGACACCCGGGTGGTCTCGCCGGCCGCCCCGACGGTGTTCGAGCAGCTGCTGGGCGCCGAGGCCCGGGTACCCGGCCACACTCCGCAGTGGCAGGAGGGCGACCAGCCCTCGGCGGCGATCTGCGGAGGTGCGCCGCACGCCCTCGTCTTCCACGGGCAGCCCGTCTGCGGTTGAACGACCTCGCGGTGTGGGTCGGTTCACACTGATACGGTTAAATGAATCGGTTTTTGTGATCTAATCGTGACCAACGACGGTCAGATCGGACGAGATGAGCCCCAGGAACTCGGTGAGCATGCGCGACGTTGCGGCGCTCGCGCAGGTCTCCGTGGGCACGGTCTCCAATGTGCTGAATTCGCCGGAGCGGGTGTCCGAGGCCACCCGGCTGCGGGTCCAGGCCGCGATCGACAAGCTCGGCTGGGTGCCGAACGAGTCCGCCCGGCAGCTGCGCGCCGGGCGCAGTCGGTCGATCGGCATGGTCGTGATGGACATCGCCAACCCCTTCTTCACCGATGTCGCCCGCGGCGCGGAGGAGCTCCTCTACGGCGCGCAGTACTCGGTGCAGATCGGGAACAGCGACCAGGACCCGGTCCGCGAGGTCACCCTGCTCGAGCGCTTCGAGCAGCAGCGGGTGGGTGGGGTACTGCTGGCCCCGATCGACGACAGCGCCGAGCGGATGATCCGACTCCGCCGGCGCGGCATCCCCGTCGTGATCGTCGACCGCGTGGGCTCGGCCGCTGATTTCTGTTCGGTCGGCGTGGACGACCTGGCCGGGGGCAGGCTGGCCGGCCAGCACCTGCTCGACCGGGGGCACCGGCGCCTCGCGTTCGTCGGGGGCCCGAGCACGCTCGCCCAGGTGCGCGATCGCCGCCGGGGCATCGAACTCGCCGTGGAGCAGGCCGGTGCCGACGCCTCGCTGCTCGCCGTGAGTACGCCGACGCTCAGCCTTGAGGCGGGGGTGAGCAGCGCGGGCGAGATCGCCGCCCTGCCCGCCGACGAGCGGCCGACCGCCGTGTTCGCCGCGAACGACCTGGTCGCGATCGGCCTGCTGCAGGGCTTCGTCACGGCCGGACTGCAGGTGCCCGACGACGTGGCCATCATCGGCTACGACGACATCGCCTTCGCCGCCGCGGCCGCCGTCCCGCTGTCGTCGGTGCGGCAGCCGAGGGAGGACATCGGGCGCAAGTCTGCGGAATTGCTGGTCCGGGAGATCGAGGACGCCGACTCCGGCGCGCCGCACCGGCACGAGGCCATCCGCTTCACCCCGCAGCTCGTCGCGAGGCGTTCGACGCAGCCCCGTCCGCGCCGCGCGAGCTGACGACGGCCTCCAGAGGGTTGACACCGACCGCATCGGTCCGTACTGTTTGAATCGTTCGTATGGAACGTTTCAAGCCAATGGAGGCAAGCCGGTGGACAGCAGCACACCTACGCCGGTTCTGGAGCTGAAAGGCGTCTCGAAGGCCTTCGGGGCCGTGATCGCCCTCCGGAACGCGGACCTGGCCCTGCACGCCGGATCGATCCACGCGGTGGTCGGTGAGAACGGTGCGGGAAAGTCGACCCTGGTCAAGATCATGGCCGGCCTCTACCAGCGCGACACCGGCACCTTCGAGATGGACGGCAAGCCCGTCCACTTCCGGACCACTGCCGAGGCCAAGGCGGCCGGCGTTGCAGTGATCTACCAGGAGCCGACCCTCTTCCCCGACCTGTCGGTGACCGAGAATGTCTTCATGGGCCGCCAGCCCACCGGCCGGTTCGGCCGGATCGACAAGGCGGCCATGCGCGCCGAGGTGGCCGGGCTGATGGAACGCCTCGGGGTGCGGATCGACCCCGACCGTCCCGCCGAGGGCCTCTCGATCGCCGACCAGCAGATCATCGAGATCGCGAAGGCGATCTCGCTGGACGCGCGGGTACTGATCATGGACGAGCCGACCGCGGCGCTGTCCGGGGTCGAGGTTGAGCGCCTGTTCGCGGTGGCGCGCAGCCTGCGTGACGAGGGTCGTGCCCTCATGTTCATCTCGCACCGGTTCGACGAGGTGTTCGGCCTGTGCGACACCGTCACCGTGATGCGCGACGGCACCTACATCTCCACGGAGGCGATCGCCGACACCTCGGTGCCCGAGATCGTGCGAATGATGGTCGGCCGCGACGTCAACGAGCTGTTTCCCAAGCTGGAGGCCGAGATCGGCGAACCGCTGCTCGAGGTGTCCGGCCTGACCATGCCCGGGGTGTTCCGCGACATCAGCTTCACCGTGCGCTCCGGCGAGATCGTCGCCCTGGCCGGGCTCGTCGGCGCCGGCCGCAGCGAGGTCGCCCGCGCCGTGTTCGGCGTCGACCCCTACGAGCAGGGCTCGGTCGTCCTGGCCGGCAGGGCGCTGCCCTCCCACAACCCAGCCGCCGCCATGAGGGCGGGACTCGCGCTGGTGCCCGAGGACCGGCGCAAGCAGGGCCTGGTCATCGATGCGACCGTCGCGACCAACATCACTGACGCGATCCGTCCCACCCTGACCAGGTTCGGCCTGGTCACGTCCCACGCCGAGAACGTCGAGGCCCAGGTCTGGGCCCGCAAGCTCGAGGTGAAGACCGCGGCGCTCGATGCGGTGGCCGGAACGCTCAGCGGCGGCAACCAGCAGAAGGTCGTGCTCGCCAAGTGGCTCGCAGCCAATCCCAGGGTGCTGATCATCGACGAACCCACGCGCGGCATCGACGTCGGCACCAAGTCCGAGGTGCACCGGATGATGTCCGAACTGGCCGGCATGGGCCTGGCCATCCTGATGATCTCCTCCGAGCTCCCGGAGGTGCTCGGCATGGCCGACCGCGTCCTGGTCATGCACGAGGGCCGGATCACCGCAGAACTCGACCGCGCCGACGCCACCCCCGAGTCGGTCATGTTCGCCGCCACCCACAACACGGAGGACCTCGCCTCATGACGACCCTGGCCGCTCCGGCGAAGGGACCCGGCATCGCCACCCGGCTGGGCGCACTGGTGCGCTCCCGGGAGACCGGCATCTTCCTCGCCCTCCTGATCGTGGTGGTCGCGACCACGATCAAGAACCCCGCGTTCCTGTTCAGCCCGGACGGCTGGCGCGACCTGCTGCTGACCCCGGCGATCGTGGCCGTGGTCGCGATCGGCGAGGCCGTGGTGATCATCACCCGCAGCGTCGACCTCTCCGTCGGCTCGATCGTGGGCCTGAGCGCCTACCTGGTCGGGTCCCTGTTCGTGGCCATGCCGGGCTTCCCCATCCCGCTGATGTTCGTCGTCGGAGTTGCGTTCGGCGGCCTGCTCGGCCTGGTCAACGGCGCCCTGGTCGCCTTCGGCCGGGTGCCGGCCATGGTGATCACACTCGGCACCCTGTACGCGTTCCGCGGCATCAACGTGGTCTGGACCGGGTCGAACCGGATCAACGCCTCCGACATGCCGGCGGACTTCCTTAGCCTCGGTACGCAGCAGGTCCTCGGCATTCCCGTGCTGACCATCCTCGCCATGGCCATCCTCGCGCTGGTCGCCTGGTACATGGCGAACACCCGCGGCGGGCGCGAGTTCTACGCCATCGGTTCCGACCCGGACGCCGCCGAGCTGTACGGCCTCGCCAAGACGAAGCGCGTGCTGATCGCCTTCGTGGCCAGCGGCGCCGCGTCCGGACTGGGCGGCGTCCTGTTCGCCGCCCGCTACGGCACGATCAACTCCCAGGTCGGCGACGGCTTCGAGCTGCAGGCCATCGGTGCGGCCGTGATCGGTGGCGTCGCGATCGTCGGCGGCAGCGGCACCGTGGTCGGCGCGGTGCTCGGCGCGTACCTGCTGCTCACGATCAACCGGGCGCTGCCGGTGCTCGGCATCCCGGACTTCTGGCAGCGGGCCGTGGTCGGCGCGCTGATCATCGGCGCGATCATCCTCGACAAGGTGCTGGCCAACCGCCAGAGCCAGCGGCTCAAGGAAGACAGGAGCGGAGCATAAGCACCTTCACGGCCACCCCGGCCACCGAGCGCAGCTACGCCGACTACGGGCGTCCGCTCTGGCGCAGGGCCCTGTTCAACCGCGAGTCGGCGATCATCGCCCTGCTGCTGGTCGTGATCGTCATCGCGTCCGCGGTCGTGCCCAAGTTCGCCACTCCGGTGACCATGGGCTACCTGCTCTTCGACGTCACGCCCATCCTGTTCATCTCCCTGGCCATGGCGCCGGTGATGATCACCGGCGACATCGACCTGTCGGTCGGTTCGATGGTCGGACTGAGCAGTGTCGTCGTCGGCCTGCTCTACTCCATGGGCACGCCGATTCCGGTCGCCGCGCTGGCCGCGCTCGTCGTCGGTCTGGTCGGCGGGCTGGTCAACGGCCTGCTCGTGACCGGGGTCGGACTGCCGGCCCTCGCCGTCACGATCGGCACCATGGCCCTGTACCGGGGCGTCGCGGTCGGGCTGCTCGGCACCACCGCAGTGACGCAGTTCGACAAGTTCTGGACGAGCCTGGTGAAGCTGAAGCTCGGCTCCACGGGGATCCCCCTGGTGATGGTCCTGTTCGTCGTGCTGCTCGCCGCGTTCACGATCATGCTGCACTTCACGACGTTCGGACGCGGCATCTTCGCGATCGGCCTGAGCAAGGACGCGGCGGTCTTCTCCGGCGTCCACGCCGAGCGCACCCGGCTGGTCCTGTTCCTGCTGACCGGCCTGATGTCCGCGCTCGCCGGCATCTACTACACCCTCTACTACAACTCGGCCCGCGGCGACAACGCGACCGGCCTGGAGCTCCAGGTGATCGCCGCCGTCGTGCTGGGCGGCGTGTCGGTGTTCGGCGGACGCGGTGCGCTGCACGGCGTCGTCGCCGGCGTGCTGCTGATCGGCGTGTTGTCCAAGGCGCTGCAGCTGGTGAACGTGACCTCTGACGTGGTCAGCATCATCACCGGCGTCCTCCTCGTGCTGTCGGTGATCGCCGGCAGCCTGCTCAGCTGGGTGCAGGCGAAACGGGTCCGTCCCGCGGCTGCACCACAGAAAACCTCCTGAAGGGAACCGGGGCTTGCCCCACCAACCGTCGGGCCCAGTGCGGGGCCCGACCAGACGAAAGGATCACCATGATGCTCGGTAAGTCCCGGATGGGTCTCCGTGCTCTGGCGGGTGTCGCTGCGGCGAGCCTGCTGTTGGCGGCGGGTTGTTCGTCCGCCTCCACCCCTGCGGCGAGCGGGGATGCGTCCTCTGCTGCGGCTGGTGGGGATTTGACGATGACCTTCCTGCCGAAGAACCTGGGCAACCCGTACTTCGACACCTCCTACAAGGGTGTGGAGGCTGCGGCCGGTGTGCTGGGTGCGACCGTGACCCAGGTGGGCCCGGCCAAGGGTGACGACCCGGCCGGGCAGGTGTCCTACATCAACACGGCTGCGCAGCAGCAGGTGAGCGCGCTGATCGTGTCGGCGAACGACAAGTCGGCGATCTGCGATGCGCTGACCGAGGCGATGAGTGCCGGGGTGAAGGTGGTCACCTTCGACTCCGACACCGAGCCGCAGTGCCGCGACCTGTTCATCAACCAGGCGACCGCCGAGGGCATCGCGAAGGTGCAGGTGGACATGATCGCCGAGCAGATCGGCGATGCGGGCGAGATCGCGATCCTGTCGGCCTCGGCCAACGCGACGAACCAGAACGCGTGGATCGACATGATGAAGGCCGAGCTCGCTGCGTCGCACCCGAACATCAAGCTGGTCGACACCGTCTACGGCAACGACGATGACCAGACCTCGTTCGACAAGACCGCGGGCCT
>JAGQUI010000240.1 GCA_020438595.1 Propionibacteriaceae bacterium
CGAGATCCGCGAGCACCTGCTCGCGTGCGAACCCTGCCTGGACCGGTTCCAGGTCGAGGAGGCCATGCGGGTGCTGATCCGGCGATGCTGCTCGGCCGAGAAGGCGCCCGACGAACTCCGCCTGCGCGTACAGGCCACCTGGACCCGTACCGTGATCATCACCGAGACCGACTGAGCGTTCGGCCGGACAAGCAGAAACCCCCGCTCCCGGCGGGGGTTTCACTGTATCGGCGTCGCTCCTCAGGCGTTCGGACGCTTGCCGTGGTTGGCAGCGCTCTTCCTGCGGGAACGGCGCTTGCGGCCACCCTTGCCCATCGTGGACTCCTCACGTCGATCGCGCGCCGGTCGGCGCGAGGACCCATTGTGCCAGCGGCCATGGCGGGGGACCAAACCCGGGTCGGACGGACCGGGGTGTCGCCGGGCGTATGGACCTCGGAGGGTTCAGTAGGGTGGCGGGCATGCAGACGATGGAGCAGGTGATCCGGCGCCATTGCACCCTCGACGACACGGACCGCGACTGGCTCAACCAACTCGTCGACGAGTGGTCCCTGCTCGCGGATCTCGCGTTCGCGGACCTGATCCTGTGGGTGCCCGACGCCGACGACAACGTGTTCTGGGCGTGCGCGCAGGTGCGTCCGACCACGGGCCCCACGTCGCTGGAGGATGACGAGGTGGGCGAGGAGATCGCCTACGATCCCGAGCACCTCGTCACCGAGGCCTACCTCTCCCGGCAGATCTGCCGCACGAGCGGGAACAAGCTCCACGCGGGCATCCCGGTCGAGGTGGAGGCGATCCCGATCGTGGAGGACGACCGCGTGCTGGGCGTGGTCGAGATGCACACCAACCAGATGGGCGTCCGAGCGCCCGGCGCGCTCGAGGACGCCTACCTCGAGGCGGCGCAGGTGCTCGCCGGCATGGTGCACCGGCACCAGTTCCCGCTCGGTGGCGACCGGCGCGTGCCGTGGGTGTCACCGCGGGTCGGGGACGGCATGATGCGGGTGCGCAAGTCGGGCCTGATCGCCTTCGCCAGCCCGAACGCGCTCAGCGCCTACCGCAGGCTCGGCCTCACCTCCGACCTGTACGGCGAGGACTTCGTCGCGGTGACCCGCGGCCTGCTCAAGGAGCGTGCCCCGGTCGAGCGGCCGCTCGCTCAGGCGCTGGCGGGCGGTTCGGCGGAACTCGACCTGGAGACGGACTCGGCGAACGTGAGACTGCGCGTGCTGCCCCTGACGAGCGAGGAGGGCTCCGACGGGCTGCTGGTGATGTGCCGTGACACGACGGAGTTGCGGCGCAGGGAGCGCCAACTGGTGACCAAGGACGCCACGATCCGCGAGATCCACCACCGGGTGAAGAACAACCTGCAGACGGTCGCCGCGCTGCTGCGGCTGCAGTCCCGGCGGATCTCCTCACCCGAGGCGAAGGGCGCCCTCAACGACGCCATGAAGCGGGTCGCCGCGATCGCGGTGGTGCACGAGATCCTCAGCCAGGCGTTCGACTCCGCGGTGAAGTTCGACGACGTGGCCGACCGGCTGCTCCGGATGGTGGGCGACGTGGCCGCGACCGGCGGCAAGGTGCGGATGGTGCGCCAGGGCTCGTTCGGCTACGTGCCCGCCGACGTGGCCACGAGCCTGTCCCTGGTGCTCACCGAGGTGTGCCAGAACGCCGTCGAGCACGGCCTGCGCGACCAGTCCGGGGAAGTGCTGGTGCGCCCGCTTCAGGAGGACGGCGAACTCGTGGTCGAGGTGACCAACCACGGGGAGCCGCTCCCCGAGGGCTTCACGATCTCGAGTTCGACCAGCCTGGGCCTGTCGATCGTGAGCACCCTGGTCGCCGACCTCGGCGGCACGTTCGCACTCGCCACCGATTCCGAAGGGGCCACGACCGCGACCGTCCGCGTCCCCCTGATCTAGGGCGGCTCTCAGGCGTTGCGGGTGCGCATCCGGGCGGCGCGGCGCTTCATGGCGCGGCGCTCGTCCTCGCTGAGACCACCCCAGACCCCGTGGTCCTGACCGGCGTCCAGCGCCCACTGGAGGCACGCCTCGCGTACCTCGCAGCGTCGGCAGACCTTCTTCGCCTCGGCGATCTGCATCAAGGCCGGACCCGTATTGCCGATCGGGAAGAAGAGCTCGGGGTCCTCAGTGAGGCAGGCCGCCCTGTGGCGCCAGTCCATGAAGTAACACTCCTTGAATAGGTGGGCCGCAATCCGGGCCCTCACACACGTCACCGGGCGTAGCGAGATGAAGCACGCCCGGCGTCCAGACTGACAACTCTAGCTGCCCAGCACAAGACGTTGGCGACATTTCGCACAAGTGGCGCGGCTTGCGCGGCGGCTGCACGAACCGCCGCCGCCGGGGTTGCGCCTCGTTGCCGGCCCGACCTCGGCGGGGCGATCACGTGTGCCCCCGGGTCTGCTCACTAGGCTGGCCCGCGTGCCGACACCAGTGACCCACCGCCCGGCTGCCGTCGTCGTGGCGTCCGCGGGTGCCGCCCTGGTCGGAACCGCGCTGGTGGTGCTGGGCGTGGCCTCCCTCTCCTCCGGGCACGGCCAGTTCAGCTGGGGAGTGGCGCTGTTCCTGGTCGGGTACGGCGTCGGCATGGTCGCCGCGGCCTGGGGGCTGTGGCGGCTGAGCGTGCTCGGACGGGGTCCGGTCGTGGCCCTGTCCCTGCTGAACGTCGCCGCCGGCTTCGGCCTGGCCGAGTTCGCCGCCTGGGTGTGGCTGTTCGTCGTCGTCTCCGCGGTCACCGTGGTGGCTGCCGCGCTGCCGGCCACGAGCCGGGCGCTGCACCTGCGGCGCAGCGGCCCGGAGGTCACACCAGCCGACGCGCCCCCGCGGACGGACGAGCCAGGAACGTGACCGGTTCGCCGTACCCCGCGGACGCGAACGCGTGCCGCACGGCTGCGACGAGGGCGTCCACCCGATCGGTGCCGACCAGCGCGAGCACGCAACCGCCGAAGCCGCCGCCGGTCATCCGGGCGCCCAGCGCGCCGGTCTCGAGCGCGGTCTCGACCGCGAGGTCGACGCTGGTCTCGGTGATCTCGTAGTCGTCGCGCATGGAGGCGTGCGACGCGGTCATCAGCCGGCCCAGTTCCGCGTAGTCCCCGGCCGCCAGCGCCACCATCGAGTCCAGCACCCGCTGGTTCTCGGTGACCACGTGGCGCACCCGGCGCGCCTCCAGCTCGGGCAGCCGGGCGAGCGCCGCCTCGAGGTCGGTGACATCGCGCAGCGCGGGGACGCCCAGGCTGCGGCTGGCTTCCTCGCAGCTCGCCCTGCGGGCGGCGTACTCGCCGTCCACGTGGCTGTGCCGGGTGCGGGTGTCGATGACGAGGATCTCCAGTCCGGCGTCGGTGACCGCCAGCGGCACCTGCTCGGTCTCGAGCGTGCGGCAGTCGAGGAACAGCGCGTGGTCGGCCTCGCAGAGCGTGGACGCGGCCTGGTCGAGCAGACCGGTGGGCGCACCCACGTAGGCGTTCTCGGCGATCCGGGCCAGCCTTGCCCGGTCCATGGGCGCGATGTCGAGGCCATTGAGGTCGACCAGCGCGGTCAGCACCGCGCACTCGATCGCCGCCGACGACGACAGGCCCGCGCCGAGCGGCACGTCCGAGGTGAGCACCAGGTCGGCGCCGGCCACCGGGTGGCCCGCCTCCCGCAGCGCCCAGACCACCCCGGCGAGGTAGGAGTGCCAGCCGGGGGTGGCGGGGACGAGCCCGTCGGCCCCGACCTCGACGGTCTCGTCCAGATCCACCGAACGGAACCGCCAGCGGCCGTCCTCGCGCCGGGACGCGGCCACGCAGGCGGCCTGCGGCAGCGCGAAGGGCAGCACGTAGCCGTCGTTGTAATCGGTGTGCTCGCCGATCAGGTTGATCCGTCCGGGGCCCGCCCAGACGCCCTCGGGTGCGCTGCCGGTGAGCGCGGTGAACGCGTCGATCGCCTGCTGGGTGAGCACGTCAGTCCTCCTCGTCGTCGAGGCGCGCCAGCCAGGTGGCCAGCCGCTCCACGGCATTCTCGTGCTCCGGATGGAGGTCGACGAACAGGCTGAGCTTTTCGGACAGCCAGGCGAAGCTGACCTCCTCCTCGCCGCGCCGGTCGGCGAGCTCCTCGATGCCGCGGTCGGTGAAGTACATCAGTCGGCCAGGGCACGGGCGAGCAGCTCGGCCTCCTGGGCCTGGTGCACCTTCACCGAGCCCACCGACGGCGCGGACGCCGCGGGGCGGGTCACTCCGGTGAGGTTGAGCTCGTAGCCGGGCAGGAAGGCCGCGACCGCGCTCGGCAGGTGCAGCTTCAGGAACCACCAGGCACCCTGGTTCTCCGGCTCGTCCTGCACCCAGCGCACGTCGCTCACCTGCGGGAACTTGGCCAGCTCGGCGGCCAGTTCACGGGCCGGCAGCGGGTACAGCCGCTCCAGCGGCATGATCGCCACCTGGTCGTCGAGGCCCGCCTCCGCGCGCGCCTGCGTGAGCTCCCATCGGATCTTCCCCGAGCACAGCACGATGCGCTGCACCGTCTTCGGGTCGGCGATCGTCGGATCGCCCATCGCCGGCTGCCAGCGGCCCTGCAGGAACTCCGAGCGGGGTGAGGTCGCGAACTTCGAGCGCAGCATCGACTTCGGGGTGGCGATCACCACGGGCCGGTGCCAGTTCACGTACGCGTGGGTGCGCAGGAGATGGAAGTAGCTGGCCGGCGTGGACGGCTGGCAGACCGCGAGCGCCCCCTCCGAGCACAGCGTGAGCCAGCGCTCGATCCGGGCGGACGAGTGGTCGGGCCCCTGGCC